>JANNCX010000014.1:0-1809 GCA_031387145.1 Salinibacterium sp. | reverse complement strand
CCGCGGCGATCGCGATGGGAAAGAACCACAGCGGCACCATCGCGGGAAAGTTGAAGGGGCTGATAATGCCCACGACTCCGAGTGGCTGGCGGAGCGAATAGACGTCGACGCCTGTCGACACGTTTTCGGAGTACTCACCCTTCATGAGTTGCGGAATGGATGTCGCGAACTCGACGACCTCGAGGCCTCGGGCGACCTCGCCGAGCGCGTCGGACGTGACCTTGCCGTGCTCGTTCGTGAGGATCGCGGCGACCTCTGCCTTGCGCGCGTTGAGCAACTCGCGGAACGCGAAGAGCACATTTTGGCGCTTAGCGAGCGACGTGTCAGCCCACGCCGGAAAAGCCGCGACTGCCGCCTTCACCGCAGTATCAACGTCGCCCACGGTCGCGAGCCGCACTTCGCGCGAGACGGTGCCCTCCGCGGGGTTATAGACGGGAGCTGTGCGCTTGGAGGTGCCGGCGAAAGGGGCGCCGTTGACCCAATGATCGAGAGTATGCATGTGGCAACTCTAGATTGTCGTGGGCCAATGTCACACTGTCAGCATGGACCCCATCCTCGTTCTCTTGATCGGCCTCGGCGCAGGTGTCGTGCTCGGGTGTGCCATCGGCATGCTCGTGGGCCGCGGTGCTTTGCTTGCGGCTCGCGCGGCCTCCGGGGGCGCCGACTCGGCCGTGATCGAAGCACGCCACGCCGCCGCGCTCACACAATTGCGCGCGGATGAACGCGCTGTGCAAGCACAGCTTTCTGCCGAACGAGCGGCGATCCACGCGACCGCCGATGCGCTGCGCGAACAAGTCGAATCTCTTCAAGCCCAATATCGCGCGGTCGTCGAGCGCCAGCGAACGGATGCCCAGACTCAAGCAGAGCGGGAACAGCGCGAGTCGAAGGTGCTGCAAGCGCTCACGCCAGTGCAAGAGTCACTTCGCACCATGCAGCACAAGGTCACGGAGCTCGAAACGCAGCGCAACCTCCAGCACGGCGAATTGAGCCAGCAGCTCAAGGCCGCGACGGAATCCGAAGAGCGACTGCGTTCCACCGCTGAGTCACTCGCCTCCGCGCTGCGCAGCAATAGCACTCGCGGAGTGTGGGGAGAAACCCAACTGCGCAACGTCGTGCAAGCCGCTGGCCTCATCGAGCGCGTCGACTTCGACGTTCAATCGAGCATTTCGTCGGATGCAGGTGCGGGTCGCCCAGACATGGTGATCCATCTGCCCGGCGGCAAGAACATTGCCGTCGATGCCAAGGTGCCCTTCACGGCGTATCTCGAAGCGAACCAGATCCCTGCGACGGCAACGGGAGAAGAGGGCGCTCGACGCGAGAGCCTCATCAAGCAACACGTCAAGGTCATCCGTAGCCACATCGACACCCTCGCGAGCAAGTCTTATTGGGCGGGCCTCAATGCCTCCCCCGAACTCGTGATTGCGTTTATCCCGAGCGAGTCGCTCGTGTCGTCGGCCATGGAGGCCGATCCCGGCATCATGGACTACGCCTTCAGCAAGCGCGTCGCTCTCGCGTCACCTGTCACTCTATGGTCGGTGCTCAAGACCGTCGCGTTCTCTTGGCAGCAAGACGTTTTGACTGATCAAGCCAAGACGCTCTTCGACTTGAGCAAAGAGTTGTACCAACGACTCGCGACGCTGTCGGAGCACGCAGACAAGCTGCGCCGCTCGATCGACTCGACCGTCAACAGCTATAACCAGTTCGCGAACTCCCTCGAGACACGCGTGCTCGTGACAGCGCGAAAGCTCGGCGCTCTCGACGAGTCGAAGGTCATCGGGACTGCAGCGACGATCGACGTGTCGCCGAAGC
>JANNCX010000342.1:0-3718 GCA_031387145.1 Salinibacterium sp. | reverse complement strand
GATGCGACGTTGCACTCGCTGCAGGGGCGTGCCCCCTACGGTTGGGTCGACCATTGTCGAACCATAGCGACAGTGGCCGCGGGCCACAATGATGGGTAGAAAATTTCGGCTTCAGCAAGGAGGACTCCCATGCCAAAATTCCTCATCGCCCTATACGACCCGCCCGGCATCGCGGAGTTCGACCTCGCGGCCGCTGCGGTCGAGTCCGTGGCGGTCGTGCGCGAGGCACGCGCCGCTGGCGTGTGGGTGTTCGGGGGAGGCCTCATGGATGCGCGCGAGGCATCCGTTGTGGCAATTGACGGAACCCTTACCCACGGACCGTTCCCGGATGGCACCAACCTGATCGCCGGCTTCAGCGTGCTCGATGTGCCCTCTCGAGAGGTGGCGCTCGAGTGGGCCGCGAAGCTCGCCGTCGCGTGTCGGAGCCCGCAAGAGGTCCGGGAGTTTCAGCCGGAACCGTCGTAACCCCCAAACCCGCGAGTCGCGTTCGGTATGGCGAATTGTCATCAGCTCTGGCGTGCCCTAACCTAAGTGAATCGTGCGAATTCGTGCGCCCCAAGACTTAGGAGCCCGCGTGTCCGAGACTACTTCTGGCCCCATCCGCCCCGGGTTCCGCATCGGCGTGACCGTCGCCCTCGCGGTGTTGCTGTCGATGACCGCTGGCGTCGCAGTCGCGGCGACCGCGCCGTGGTCGGCTCCTGTGACAGTGGCTGACGGTCACGACGCTGCTGTCGCGTCCGTTGTCGCCCCTGACGGCACGATTACGGTCGTCTTCGGAGAGTACACGGCAGCCGGCATCCAGACCGCGACGAGCATCGACTCGGGTGCGACGTGGGGTCCGGCCGTAACCGTGGGCAGCGGCGGAGACTACGCATTCAGGCCATCAATTGCCGCAACATCGAGCGGCCTCCTCGCGGTGACGTGGGTCGAGGAGATAGATCTAACAGGCGTTCGATCCATTTGGGTCGCAACGAGTTCAGATCAAGGCGCGAGTTGGGACGCTCCGGTCGCCTTGCCGACAGTGACAACTTATTCGGATGACCCGATCATTGCTTCTTCGAATTCGAACGGCTTCACGGTCGTCTGGAAAGAGGACTTCGAGAAGGTCACGAGCTCGTCGCTGGATGGCGGATCGACGTGGAGCTCCGCAGTAATTCTCTCGCTCAACATGAACTCCTATGGCGCAGCGAGTGTCGTGCCCACGGGCGTCGACGAGGTAGTCGCGATCTTCCAGGAATTCGACGGCCTTGCCGGCGAATACAGCATTCAGAGCGCGCGGAGCACCGACGGTGGGGTCACATGGGACGCCAAGGTCGCGGTCACACCCGCGTGGAGTGGCGGTCTCGGTAACGGGCGGTACGTCATCGGGGTTTCACCCTCAACGGGCTCCGTCGTCGCGTTCTGGACCCACGGCCTCCCCGGTTTCACGGACGGCCTCTTCGCCGCGACGAGCTCCGACGGTGGTGCCTCGTGGGGCGCCACGATTCAGGTCGTCGGCCCTGTCGACGACCTGAGCGAATTCCGCGTTCAAGCCGTGGACTCGACTTCCGCGGGAGTTCTGTGGTACCAGTGGGCCGGACCGAGCAGCGCGATCGCATATTCCACCGTTGCGGTTGGCGCAGCGAGCGCTAGCGCTCCCGTGGTCATTAACCCCGATCCCTCTGCGTACTATGAGCGGCTTCCCTCGCTCGCGACCTTCGGAGACATCCGTGTCGCTACGTGGCTGCAATTGGGTGACACTCCTGCGCTTTCGGGCTATTACGTTTCGGCAAGCTGTGATGCAGGAGCAACCTGGAACGCGCCAGCCGAACTTGCGATCGGTGCAGACGTGAATGACTCGCATGCACTCGCGCTCGTCTCTGGCGGAGTCTTCACGGCCTTCTGGGGTAGCTACGACCCAGTGCTCGATACCGACACTCTCTCGGCGTCGTCGACCGACGAACCGTGCACGCAAACTGCAGTAGTGACTCTCGCTAACACGGGCTCGAGCATTCCGGTGCCCGCTGCCTTGGCCGCGCTCGCGATGCTCGCGCTCGGCGCGGGCTTCGTGTTCATGCGTCGCACTAAGTCGATCTAGGGATACTCCAACTCGAGCCCCAGCCACCGAGCGAGCTCGCCCAGTTCCGTGCACACTGCGCGGACCCCTCTGGGTGAGTCTCATCGCGTTACCGCTATGCCGGGGCCAGCCCGGTATCCTGAGAGTGGACAGAAAGGAGCCAGAGATGACCCCCTTGCTGGCTCATGCCGTTTTGGACCGGGATCGGGAAGCCATTCGCGCGACGCTCGCCGCTCACGGGGTTATCGAAGCAGGCGTCTTCGGCTCCGTCGCTCGACACGAGGACACCGGGGGATCCGACCTGGACCTAATCGTAACCTTCGGCCCGGGCGTGCGCCGCGACTTGGTGCGACTGACAGACGAACTCGCCGAACTCACCGGGCTTTCCGTTGACGTTGTCGATCAGGAGAAGGTGCTTGATCGGGCGCGTCGAACTGGGATCGGCTACAGCATTTTGCGCGACACGGTTCCCTTGTGAGCCCAGAAGACGCTGAGGCCGTCCTCGCCTTGCAAGCAGAATTAGTCATTGCTCTTGAGCTCGCGGCCGATGAAGCTTCTTACCGGCAGGACTGGCGGATTCAATACGCCGCCGAGCGGGTTCTTGAGCGGGTCTTCCAAGCGGCCCAAAACCTGCCCGAGACCCGTCGGCATCTGTACTTCAGCGATGTCGGGTTTCAGGCTCTGCGCGGAATGCGCAACCGCCTCGCTCATAACTACCTCGCTGTCGATGACAACATTCTGTGGGAAGCCATCAGCGTCGATATCCCACAGGTTTACGATCGGCTTCAGGCTGACGCTGCCGCGGCGAGCATCCTGATCCGGGACTTAATGGCCGGGCAAGATACCGATAGTGAGAGCTGGCGGCGCACCCACCTTGCCAGCATTGGCCCGCAGGATGGGCAACGGCCGGAACATACTCAAAGCTGACGGTCTAGCGCTCGAGGTCGAGCCCCAGCCAGCCAGCCAACTCGCCCAGCTCCGCTTGCACTCCGGTCGCGACGCTCGGCGTGAAACCCGCATCTTCGTGGATCGCGCGCACGACGAGGGTGCCGCGCTCACGGTCGGCCGCTGCATCCACTTTTCCGACGAGACGATCGCCGTGCAGGATCGGTAACGCGTAGTAACCCCACCGGCGTTTCGCGACGGGCTTGTACATCTCGAGCGCGTAGTCGAATTCGAAGAGGTCGGCCATACGCTTGCGGTCGCGCACGAGTCCATCGAAGGGGGAGAGGAGCACGGTCCGGCCGACGAACGGCTGATCGAGCGCTTCAGGGTCTACACGCCACCTTCCCTTCAGGCCCCCGACCGTTGCCTCAACGCCCGCCTCGCCGACGCGAGTCGTCTCGACAGGGAGGTCGGGCGTCGCATTGCGAACGAGCCCTTGCGAGCGCAAGCGACGTTGTGAGCGGATGCGCTGCGCTTCGTCAAACGCAATCGTCGGGATATCGGCGTGATACACGCGCTCCGCGAGATCCCACACACGGTCGCGCCCGCGCCGGCCCGAGGTCGCGACCTCGCCGCTCATCATGAGGCATTGGAGCATCATCATGACGTTGCGATTGTTGTTCCAGCCGGATGATGGCCACGCGACGATGCTCGTGTCGGGGATGTCGCGAGCCGTGAGTTCCCCGTCGAGCTCGAGTTTCTCGAGCACATCGCCGC
>JANNCX010000332.1:0-3223 GCA_031387145.1 Salinibacterium sp. | reverse complement strand
GTGAGCGCATTCGACGTATCGATGATTCTGTACGCGGAACATTCGTTCAACGCCAGCACGTTCACGGCACGCGTCATCACCTCGACGCTCTCCGACCTGTACTCGGCGGTCGTTGGCGCAATTGCGGCGCTCAAGGGGGCCCTGCACGGTGGCGCGAACGAAGCCGTCATGCACACGTTCGACGAGATCGGCACAGCCGATAAGGCAGAGGCGTGGCTCGAGGCCGCTCTCGCCGAGAAGCGAAAGATCATGGGTTTCGGCCACCGCGTGTACAAGAACGGCGACTCGCGCGTTCCGACCATGAAGACCGCGCTCGATTCGCTCGTTGTGCACTTCGACCGGCCGGACTTGGGCGAACTCTACGAGACACTCGAACGGGCCATGACCGCGCGCAAGGGCATCCTGCCGAATCTTGACTACCCGAGCGGGCCCGCCTACAACCTCATGGGGTTCGATACTCTTACTTTCACGCCGCTTTTCGTGGCGGCCCGCGTTACAGGCTGGACGGCCCACATCATGGAGCAGCTCGAGTCGAACGCGCTGATCCGCCCGCTGAGCGAATACGTCGGGCACGAAGAGAGGCACGTATGACTGTTCCCACCACCACGCTCAACGACGGCACGAGCATCCCGCAACTCGGATTTGGCGTCTTCTTGGTCGACCCGGTCGAGACCGAGCGAATCGTCAGTGATGCTCTCGAGGTGGGCTACCGGCACATCGACACCGCCGCGGTCTACGGCAACGAGGTTGGGGTGGGGCGAGCGATCGCGGCATCCGGAATCCCGCGCGAAGAGCTCTACATCACGACCAAGCTCTGGAACAAGAGCCAGGGCACCCAATCTGCCTTCGACGCGATGGATGCGAGCCTCGAAAATCTCGGGCTCGCGAGTGTCGACCTGTATCTGATCCATTGGCCGCGGCCGGATCTCGATAAGTACGTCGAGTCCTGGCTTGCGCTCGAGCAGCTCAAGGCCGATGGCAAGACACGGTCGATCGGGGTGTCCAACTTTCACGAGCCGCACCTCGAACGCGTGCTCGCGGCAAGCTCAACCGTGCCCGCCGTCAATCAGATTGAACTGCATCCGACCTTCGCACAGCGCCCACTGCGAGCATTCGGAGCCGCACACGGCATCGCGATCGAGGCGTGGGGCCCGCTCGGGCAAGGCAAATACGATTTGTTCGGGATGCCCCCTGTCGCCGACGCCGCGGCCGCGCATGGCGTATCGCCGGCTCAAGTCGTCATCCGCTGGCATCTGCAGAACGGCATCATCGTGTTTCCGAAGTCCAACTCGCGCGAGCGCATGGCCCAGAACTTTGACGTCTTCGGGTTTGAGCTGAGCGCAGCCGAGATTGCCGCGATCGATGCGCTCGATGCGGGCAACCGTGTCGGGTCTGACCCCGACACGGCTACCTTCTAGCGAGCCGCGAGCAGGTCGCGCATGCGCGCGATCTCGGCCGTTTGGCTAGACACGATTGCCTCGCCGAGGGCCTTCACTTCTGGATTCTGCGAATCGAGGATCATTTGCGCCATTTGGATGGCTCCCTCGTGATGCCCGATCATTCCCTCGAGAAATAGCCGGTCGAACTCCACCCCGGTGGATGCCGCGAGCGTCGCGATCTCGGCGTCCGAGAGCATGCCACCCATCGTGCCCATGTCGTGGTCCATCATGCCCGTGGACGAATCGAGCCACCCCTGCATCTGCTCGATTTCGGGGGCTTGGGCATCCCGAATCTGGGTAGCAAGCGCCAGAATCTCGGGATCGGTTGAGATCTCGAGCGCGAGGCCCGACATCTCGACGGCTTGCTCGTGGTGCGGGATCATCATTTGCGCGAACCCGAGGTCGACCATTGAGAAGTCGCCGCTTGAGTCGCCCATCATGCCGTCGGAACTGGAGTCGGATGGCGTGATGTTGATGGTGCAACCGGCCAGGAGGCCGACGGTGAGCGCTGCCGCGACGATCGCGGTGGCACGCAATTTAAAGCTGTTCATTATGTGAGTCCTTAGGTCAGTGTGGGTGGGCACGCTAGAGCGCGCGGCCGAGCGGCACGGGCGCGCCGACGGCTGGGTAATCACTCCGCACTCAGGTTCTCGAGATGCTCAACTCGTGCAGTGAAGGGGTTAGCCGGGGGAGGCCGGGAGGTGGGTGCCACCTTTGGTCGGCGATTCGCGCCGCCGCGAGAGGCACTCTCGCGAGACGCACGCACGCGAGAGCGCATGCCACGACAGCGAGGGCAATTCCGCCCGCGACGAGAACGACGCCGAGCAGTGACAAGAAGACGGTGGCGCCGGGCGCCGTTGAATCTACGGCGCTATCGACAACGCTCGTGGCCGCCGTCTCGTGCGACTCTATCGGCGCGACCGGGTCACCCATGATCATGGTCTGGCCATCCGGCATGATGTGCGAGAAGGTGTGGCTCGCGTCGGTTGTCGGGGCGACGCACAGTGTGTGGATGACCGGCGCGAAACACATGATGAGCGCGCCGAGTGCAAGACCCAGTAGGGCCCGACCTGAGAGGCGCGGACTGCTCACGGGGCGAGTATAGGCTGCGAAGCTGGGGGTTTCGATACGCCGCTTTGCGACTACTCAACCAGCCTTGGGATCCGGCGTCAGCGCGCTACAGCGTGACGGTCTCGCCGCGACGCGTCGGCACGAGTAATCCCGAGCCGTCGAATGCCTGCTCCAGCTGAGCGCGAGTTTCGGAGAAGTGCTCCCAGTCCTCGGTGTGGAGGCCCACCACGCGGGAGACTCCGAGCATGTGGGCGGCGGCCGCGGCATCCGCTGAAGTGAGCGTGAGGGGTGCGTCGATCTGGGGGATGCGCGCGGCCCCCGCAAAGAGCAACGCGATGTCGATCGCAGGAAACGCGTCGGCGATTTGCTGCACGAGCAGCAGGGACGCGTTGTCTCCGCTCACGTACACGGTCGGCTCGCCGGGGGCTTCGAGCACGAATCCGATGACCATGCCGAGGCGCGCCTCGATGCCGGGCGGGCCGTGCAGCGCGGGCACCGCCGTGACGGTCACCTCGCCCATCGTGTGCGTCTCCCATGGGTCGAGCCCGACAACACCGCCGCCGAACAGGTCGGTTGCGGCCTCCATCGTGCTGAGGGTGACGACGCCCGAGGCGAGCAGCTCGAGTCCCTCGTAGTCGAGGTTGTCTTCGTGCTTGTGGTGTGAGAGCAGCACGAGGTCGATGGGTCCGACCGCTTGCCGCGGGATGCCCGGG
>JANNCX010000316.1:0-4564 GCA_031387145.1 Salinibacterium sp. | reverse complement strand
CAAAGACGACGGGAGCGTTGAATGTCGCCGCGAAAATCATTGCTTCGTTGACGTCACCTTCACTTGTGGCCCCGTCGCCGAAGTACGCGACGGCGACCGAGTCGACTCCGTCTTTCAAGCAACCGAGCGCATAGCCGGTCGCATGCAGGGCCTGCGCACCGATGATGATCGCTGGGGTCGCCATCCCGACCGAATACGGATCCCAACCGGATGCTGCCGTGCCCCGCCAGACGCGCACGAGGTCTTCGAGTTCGACGCCACGGCAATACGCGACGCCGTTCTCGCGGTAACTCGTAAACACGAAGTCATCGCTGCGCAACACTCGAGCTGAACCGATCTGGGCGGCTTCCTGGCCAAGTAGTGGCGGCCACAGCCCGAGTTCGCCTTGGCGCTGCAAAGCGGTCGCCTCGACGTCAATGCGTCGAACCACGACCATGTCTCGGTAGAGCGAGATGAACTGATCCGCGTCGAGATGAGCGACCCACGGGTCAAGCTCAGGGTTGACGACTCGATCGCCAGCCGGGGTGACGAGCTGGAGTGGAGCATCGTCGAGACCGTGCTCAAGATCGGTCTCGCGTGAATCCTTCGACAACGTTGTGCGCATAGCCAATTCCGTTCCCACCACCGAGGCTGGTAAGCCACTGGTTGTGCGATCCATGACCGCCGCCGTTGGTAAACGGCTGGCAATCTCCGAGCGACGTTGCTCGGTGAGTCAAACGTAGCTAGGCACGAGCGCGAACTCAAGGCTCACACGCTCGAGTAGGCCGCCTTCACCGCGTGAAAGTCTTCGAGCGATTGGTCCGCGTAGGTCACATTAATCCACCGAGCTAGCGCGCGATTGCCCATGCGCGTCGCTTGATGAGCACGTGACCGCGAGGGGTCGTGAGGCGCGTCCACACGCCCGATTCGTACACCGAAACCACGTCGGTATCGGAGACTTTCGCAGCAGCGGGCCCGGAGGCATCTGTAGAGACGCCCGCCACCACGTCGTCGAAGTTGGGCAGCGCATCCACTACCGCGGGTTTGTTGTCGCCAAGAAAGCCAAGGCTCAGCGCGGCGAATGCTCCGCCGGCAGGAATGTGGTCGAGCCCGTCGATCGGTCGTCCCCAGATTTCGGTGCGGACTCGGTGCACGATTTGCTCACCCGTGCCGGTCGGCAGAGCAGCGGCGACCTCAGCAATTCCTGCTCGAGCGGCAGCATCCAATACCGAAGTCGTCGTGCGCGGCAACACTCGCCAGCCCGAGCGCGGAGGCGAGATCGCAGCCCACGTGACGGTGTTGACTTGCATGGGAACCGTGACATCAACGTTCCACGTCGGGCGGGCGGCGGCCGACTCTAAGAGACCTTCGACGCGAGCCAGGAGCGACCGCACGGGCACAACCACGTCGAAAAGGTCGCGGTTCGCTAGTGCAAACGTGCGGAGCCCCAACACTGTCGGGCTCTCGTCGAGCAAGCCGGCGGGATGCAGCACCGAGACGTAGACCGCAAGCACGCCGGATTCGGCGATGAGGCGCACCGAGCCGTCGTCGATTCGCTGGGCGCGCCCGAGGAACACATGTAGATCGCCCAGCGCGAGGGAATCTGCGAGGGTGAAAGTGCGGCTCATAGGTCTTCTAAACTACAGGGCATGAGCGATCCGTTGGCAGGACTCCTCTCGGCCCTCAACCTGACCGACACCGGGGCGCGCACGAGTGAAGACATTTTCACGGGACCGAGCCAGTGGATGCCCCACGGCAGGGTCTTCGGCGGCCAAGTACTCGCGCAAGCTCTCGTCGCTGCGCAACGCACGACGGCGCCCGACCGGATCGTCCATTCGATGCACGGATACTTTCTCCGCCCCGGCAACGTCGACCTCCCGATCACGTTCTCGGTCGACCGAATCCACGACGGCCGTTCGTTTTCGACGAGGCGCACGCAGGCCTATCAAGAGGGGCTGCCCATCCTCTCGATGATCGCCTCGTTCCAAGATGACGATCCAGGGTTCGACCACCAAGTCGCGATGCCGACCGATCTGCCCCAGCCCGAAGACCTGCCGAGCGTGCTCGATACCCTCGGCGACACCGAGCACCCGGTTGCTCAATTCTGGGCGAACGAGCGGCCGTTCGATCTGCGCCACATCCCGTCGCCCATCTACCTTTCGGTCGAGGGCGCCCACGTCGCGCACCAAGCCGTGTGGCTCAAAGCGATCGGCACGCTTCCCGACGACCCCCAACTGCACCGTGCGGCTCTCGCTTACGCGAGCGACTACTCGCTGCTCGAGCCGATCTTGCGTCGCCACGGCGTCTCGTGGTCGACACCCGGCCTCAAAGTCGCGAGCCTCGACCACGCGATGTGGTGGCACCGGTTTGGTCGCGTGGACGAGTGGATGCTCTACGTGCAGGAATCACCGACCGCCACGGGCGGTCGCGGGCTGTCACTCGGCCGAATCTACAATCGCGAAGGAACCCTTTTGGCAAGTGTCGCGCAAGAGGGAATGGTGCGCGTACCTACCCTCGGCGAGTGAACTCGACGGGCTCTTCCAGGTAGGGGGCCATAACTTCGCGCAACTCGTCGCTGATTCGAGTGGGTTTGCCCGTGGCCGTCTCGACGAGCACAAGTGTTGTCGCTGCCTTCGTGAATAGCACTCTCGGCGCAACACCCTCGGGCGAGAACAGCTCGTAACAGACCATGAGGCTCGCGCCGCCGACGTGCCCGATCCACATCTCGATGTCGAGCGGCGAGCGCATGTAGGGAATCGGGGCGAGGTACTCGACCTCTTGCCGCGCGATGAGTGTCACGAGCGCGGCGCCGGGGCGAGCATCCAACACCGCCGTCGGATGTCCCGTGGCACCCGCATCGGGACGCCAGAACGCCTGGATGCGAGCCTCCTCGAGCAGCCGCAGCATTTCGGCGTTGTTGACGTGGGCATATGCGTCGAAATCACTCCACCGCAGTGGGATGTGCACGTGGAGTCTCGACATGGCCGGCCTTAGTCTCTCGTGAGTTTGCGGTACGTGCTGCGGTGCGGCTTCGCCGCGTCGGCCCCGAGTCGCTCGATCTTGTTCTCTTCGTACGACTCGAAGTTGCCTTCAAACCAGTACCAGTTGGCGGGATCGTCTTCCGTGCCTTCGTAAGCGAGAATGTGGGTCGCGATGCGGTCGAGAAACCACCGATCGTGGGTGATGACCACTGCGCAACCGGGAAACTCAAGTAGCGCGTTCTCGAGACTGCCGAGCGTTTCGACGTCGAGGTCGTTGGTCGGTTCATCCAGCAGCAAGAGATTGCCGCCCTGCTTGAGGGTGAGTGCGAGGTTGAGTCGGTTGCGCTCTCCACCCGAAAGCACACCGGCCTTCTTCTGCTGATCGGGGCCTTTGAATCCGAATTGCGACACGTAGCCGCGCGACGGAATCTCGGTCTTGCCGACCTGAATGAAGTCCTGGCCGTCTGAGACGACCTCCCACAGGGTCTTGTTGGGGTCGATTCCGCCACGGTCTTGGTCTACGTACGAAATGTCGACGGTCTCGCCGATCTTCAAGTCACCGGAGTCGAGCGGCTCGAGCCCCGTGATGGTCTTGAACAGCGTGGTCTTGCCGACGCCGTTCGGGCCGATCACGCCGACGATGCCGTTGCGCGGCAAAGTAAAGGTGAGGTTGTCGATGAGGATGCGCCCGTCGAACCCCTTCTTGAGATTCTTCGCGTCGATCACTTGCGACCCGAGTCGCGGGCCGATCGGAATCACGAGCTCTTCGAAGTCGAGCTTTCTCGTCTTTTCCGCCTCGTTAGCCATCTCCTCGTAGCGAGCGAGGCGCGCCTTCGACTTGACCTGGCGACCTTTCGCGTTGCTGCGCACCCACTCGAGTTCAGACGACAGTCGCTTCGCGAGCTTGGCGTCTTTCTTGCCTTGAACTTCGAGTCGAGCACCCTTCTTCTCAAGGTAGGTCGAGTAGTTGCCCTCGTAGGGGTAGAGGTGGCCGCGGTCGACTTCGGCGATCCACTCGGCGACGTGGTCGAGAAAGTACCGATCGTGGGTCACGGCGAGCACAGCACCGTGGTACTTGGCCAAGTGCTGCTCGAGCCACAACACACTCTCGGCGTCTAGGTGGTTCGTGGGCTCGTCGAGCAAGAGGAGATCCGGCTTTTGCAGGAGCAGCTTCGTGAGCGCCACGCGGCGCTTCTCGCCGCCCGAGAGGTTTGCTACACCCGCGTCGCCCGGGGGCGTGCGCAGGGCATCCATCGCTTGCTCGAGTTGAGAGTCGAGATCCCACGCGTCGGCCGCGTCGATCTCTTCTTGAAGAGTTCCCATTTCAGCGAGGAGCTTGTCGAAGTCGGCATCGGGTTCAGCCATTTCGAGGCCGATGGCCGCGTGACGGTCGACCTTGGCCTTGATCTCGCCGACGCCTTCTTGCACGTTTTCGAGAACGGTCTTCGACTCGTCGAGTTCGGGCTCTTGCATGAGGATGCCCACGCTGTAGCCGGGGCTCAGCCGGGCTTCACCGTTTGAAGGTGTGTCGAGCCCTGCCATGATCTTGAGGATCGTGGACTTACCCGCACCGTTCGGACCGACGACCCCGATCTTTGCGCCGG
>JANNCX010000314.1:0-2655 GCA_031387145.1 Salinibacterium sp. | reverse complement strand
GATCGACATGCCGTTGTTGAGCACACCGATGATGAGACCGCCGATGATTGCTCCACCGATCGTGCCGACACCACCTTGAACCGCGGCGCCACCGATAAAGGCAGCCGAGATCGCTTCGAGCTCGAATCCGTCACCAGCCTTGGGGCCAGCGAGGTTGAGTCGCGCCGTGAACACGAGCCCAGCGAGTGCCGCGAGGAACCCCATGTTGACGAAGATGAAGAAGTCGACTTGCTTCGTCTTGACACCGCTCAGCTCAGCCGCGTGACGGTTGCCACCGATTGCGTAGATGTGGCGGCCGAAGACGCTGCGGTTAGTCACAATGCCGTAGATCATCACGAGCACCGCGAGCACGATGAGGGTGATCGGGATGCCCTTGAAGGTAGCGAGCGCGTACGCGAACGCCAAGACACCCACCGACACGAGCACGAGCTTTGCGACGAACCAACCCAACGGCTCGACGTCTTGGCCGTAGCTCTGGCGGCCGCGGCGCGTGCGGATCTGCTGCACGAAGATTCCGACGATCGCGATGATGCCGAGCCCCATCGTCAAGGGATCGACGGCAAACTCCCCGAAGACATTCGTTAAGAACCCATTACCCAACGCGCGGTATTCGGCCGGGAACGAGCCGATGTTCGAGTTGCCGAGAACGACAAGTGCGAGACCTCGGAATATGAGCATGCCCGCTAGTGTCACGATGAACGCTGGAATTCCTACATACGCTATCCAGAACCCCTGCCACGCACCCACGAGCGCGCCAATGAGCAGCGACAGGATGATCGCAATCCACCAGGGAAGTTCCATCTTCACGGCGAATACGCCGGATACGGCGCCGATGAATGCCGCGACGGATCCAACCGACAAGTCGATGTGGCCCGCGACGATCACCATGACCATTCCGATCGCGAGGATCAGGATGTAGCCGTTCTGAACGATGAGGTTCGAGATGTTCTGCGGCCGAAGCAGAATGCCGTTCGTCAAAAACGAGAACAGCACCACCACCGCGATGAGGGCGAGGAAGATGCCGTTCTTACCGAGGTCACTCAACACGTGGTTGAGTGACGACGCCATCCGCGATGTGATCGGCTTGCTGGTGTCGGTCATGTGATTTGCTCCTTGTGCGTCGTTCGTCTGTGGGGTTGGTGAGGCCCCGCTAGCGGGGGGATTCCATCGTCATGAGTTTCAGCAGCGCCTCTGGACTGGCTTTGCCGACCGGAAGTTCGCCAGTAATGCGCCCTTCCGAGAGTGCGTAAATACGGTCGCAAATTCCGAGCAGCTCGGGCAGCTCGGAAGAGATCACGATGACTCCCTTTCCTTCCGCCGCGAGCCGGTTGATGATCGTGTAGATCTCGTACTTCGCGCCGACGTCGATGCCCCGAGTCGGTTCATCTAGAATCAAGACGTCTGGATCGGAGTAGATCCACTTCGAGAGAACGACCTTTTGCTGGTTTCCGCCCGACAACTTGCCCGTCTTTGCGAGCACGGACGGTGCCTTGATGTTGAGGCTCGTGCGGTACTCGTTCGCGACCTTGTATTCCTCGTTGTCGTTTACGAGCCCCAAGCGAGAAAGCTTGCCGAGCGACGCCATCGAGATGTTCCTCTTGATGTCTTCGATGAGGTTGAGGCCGTACATCTTGCGATCTTCCGTCGCGTATGCGATTCCGTTCTGGATCGCCTCGGAGACCGACTTGGTCTGGATCTCCTTGCCGTTCTTGAAGACCTTGCCCGAGATTCTGCTGCCGTAGGTGCGCCCGAAGAGGCTCATCGCGAACTCCGTGCGACCCGCTCCCATGAGCCCCGCGATTCCGACGATCTCGCCGCGGTGAACCGTGAGGTTGACGTTGTCGACCATGACGCGGTTGGGGTCTTGCGGGTGGTGCGCCGTCCAGTCCTCGACGCGCAAGATCTCCTCGCCAATGTGAGGCGTGTGATCCGGGTACCGGTGCTCGAGGTCGCGACCCACCATGTCTTTGATGATTCGCTCTTCCGTTACTTCGGACTTCAGAATCGTCTCGATCGTCTTTCCGTCGCGGATGACCGTGACGGAATCCGCGATCTTCTTGATCTCGTTGAGCTTGTGGCTGATGATGATCGACGTGATGCCCTGCTCCTTGAGGTGCAGGATTAAGTCGAGAAGGTGATCGGAGTCTTCGTCGTTGAGAGCGGCGGTCGGCTCGTCGAGAATGAGCAACTTCACGCGCTTCGAGAGCGCCTTAGCGATTTCGACAAGTTGCTGCTTGCCCACGCCGATGTCGAGAATTCGAGTCGTCGGGTTCTCTCGGAGGCCAACCCGAGCCAGCAGCTTTGACGCCTCGCTGTTGGTCTTGTTCCAGTCGATCAAGCCCAACGGGCCAGTTACCTCGTTGTTGAGGAAGATATTCTCGGCGATCGAGAGGTAGGGGCTCAGAGCGAGCTCTTGGTGAATGATGACGATGCCCTTGGCTTCGGAGTCACGGATGTCGCGAAACTCAACGACCTCGTTCTCGAAGACGATGTCGCCCTCGTACGTGCCGTGCGGGTAAACGCCCGATAGCACCTTCATGAGGGTGGACTTACCGGCACCGTTCTCGCCGCAGATTGCGTGGATCTCGCCGCGGCTGACCTCGAGGGTCACGTCAGACAGGGCTTTGACGCCGGGAAAGGTCTTGGTGATGGACT
>JANNCX010000295.1:0-3732 GCA_031387145.1 Salinibacterium sp. | reverse complement strand
GCGTGGACTCGTCCACAACCTCTCGGGAAGCGTCGGAATCGCGCTCGCGAGCGTCTTCGCCGTTACCGTTCTGAGCGGACTTGTTACGGCCGGCATTGCCGCAAACGCCGAGAAACTCACGCCCGAACTCACGTCGCAAGTCAATCTCGACAATGTCGACTTCGTGACGAACGACCAACTCGAGGCAGTCTTGTCGCAAACCACTGCGACGCCCGAACAAGTAGATGCGGCAGTCGCCGTCAACGAGGCAGCGAGACTCCGAGCCCTCCAGATATCCCTTCTCGCACTCTCGAGCATCGCCCTCCTCGCGATCGTTCCGGCCGGTCGGATGCCCGGATTCACGCCGGGAGACATCCCCGCCGAACTCTCTACCGGTAGCGCAAGCAGGAGCACCGGGGCAAAGAAGAAGGCGTAAGCGAAGAACTCAGAGATTCCCGTGGATCCGATTCTCGCCACTGGCGCGATCCTGATCGCAGCTGTCGGGCTTTTCGTTTGGAACAGAGTTCCCGTCGGGATTGTCGCAATTGGTGTCGCGTTATCGCTCTACGCGACTGGAGTTCTCACGAGCGATCAAGCCCTCGCGGGGTTCGGCGATCCGGTCATTATCTTTATTGCCGCGCTCTTTGTCGTGAGCGAGGGCCTCGACGCGACAGGTGTAACGGCGTGGGCCGGCCAACAGCTCGTGGACAGGGCTGGCTCGGGTCCGCGCAAGATCGTCACTTTGGTCATGTTGCTCGTCGCCGTGCTGGCCGCTCTTATCAGCGTGAATGGAGCTGTTGCCGCACTTCTTCCGATGGTCGTTGTTCTCGCACTTCGGATCAACCAGCCGCCGTCTCAACTCTTGATCCCCCTCGCGTTTGGCGCGCACGCAGGCTCACTATTGGTGGTCACTGGATCTCCCGTCAGTGTGCTCATCAACGAATTCATCGTCGATACGGGAGCAGATGCCGTTCCGTTCTTCGGTTTCGGGCTCATTGGACTCCCCTTGCTCGTGGCGACCGTGCTCGTTACGGCTTTCTTAGGTTCACGGCTCTTGCCGCGTCGAAGCCCCGTTGCGGGCACGAAGGACTTCAGCACACACGCACGCACGCTCGCGAATCAATATGCGATCGGCGACCCCGAGGAAGCGGTGAACCGCACGTTCGGGCTTACCGAGGTCATCGTGCCTCCAAGGTCATCTTTCGTCGGCGAGATGGCATTCGTAGGAATGGTGACCGAGAGTGGGGATCTCGTTGTCGTAGGAATTCAACGAGGTGGTGAAAACATCGGCCACGCAGTGCTGCGAGCCGGCGACGTGCTCCTACTCCGCGGCACGTGGCGGGCGCTGGACGTGAATACGAAAGATCCAAATGTGCTCGTCGTCGATGCTCCTCAGTTGGTTCGACGCCAAGCGGTACCGATGGGACCTCACGCCAAGCCCGCGCTAGTGATTCTCGCCGGAATGGTTGTCATGCTCGCGACGGGCCTCGTGCCGCCGGCAATCGCGGCGCTCATCGCCGCGGTCGCGATGATCCTGCTGCGCGTGCTCACCGTTAATCAAGCACATCGATCAATTTCGTGGACGACACTCATTCTCGTGGGCGGAATGATCCCCCTGTCAACAGCCATTCAAGTGAGCGGCGCGGCCGACGCGATCGCTGCGGGGATTGTGAGCGCTCTCGGTGGCGCTAGCCCTTACTTGCTCATGCTCGGGATCGCGGCGGTCACTGCAGTGCTAGGGCAATTGATCAGCAACACCGCGACCGCCCTTATCCTCGCGCCGATCGCGATTGCAATTGCGAGCGAAACCGGGATTTCACCCGTACCGCTACTCATGGCCGTCGCGGTCGCTGCGGCAGCGTCATTTCTTACGCCGGTCGCAACCCCTGCAAACACGATGGTGTTTGGACCGGGCGGCTACCGCTTCGGTGACTATTGGAAGCTTGGCCTGCCCCTTGTTGCCATCTTTGTCACAGCGGCGGTCTTTCTCGTTCCCGTCTTTTGGCCCTTCTAGAAACTTTGTAAAGGAGAATCGATCATGACCGCATCTCGACTCATTCCGGTCGGCTACGACCCAATCCCGTCTCACTCGCGCGAGCGCGCGACGCGAATCAGCGTGACGACCGAAATAGACCCGTCGCTCGACGCCGTCGGATTCGGGGTGCACTCGCACGGCGATGCTCCTGCCGCTCTCGGAGTGGACCGCGACGCTCTCACTAAGGCGGGATTCGGGGGGCTCCTGGGTGAGACACTGCTCGTTACCCGGCCCGCCGGTCCGGTGTTCGTTGCCGTCGGCCTCGGCACACAAGCGGATCAATCCGCCCACTCCTTGCGAGACGCCGCAGCAGCCTTCGCGCGCGCGTCGAGCAAGTGCGAGCGCGTCGGATTGAGCTTGCATGACATGGGGGTCGACGCATTCGTGCAAGGGCAAGCGATCACGGAAGGCGCTCTGCTCGCACGCTACCGATTCACGGCACTCCAAAGCGCTCCGAAGAACACTCCACTCGTTTCGATCGACCTCATCACCGACGCGACCCAGAGCGAGCAAGTACAGGCCGGGGTTGCGCTCGGCGAAATCACCGCACGCGCCACGAACCTCGCTCGGGACCTAGCCAACAATCCTCCTGGACACCTCACGGCGACCGTCATGGGAGACGTTGCACTGCGAATCGGCCCGAGTCACTCACTGAAGGTCGAAGTCTTCGACAAGAAGCAATTGATCGCACTCGGGTGTGGCGGGCTCTTGGGAGTAAACGCGGGCAGCGCAGAAGAGCCGAGAATGATCAAGCTCACTTACTCCCCGGCCAAGCACACGAGTCACATCGCGATCGTTGGCAAAGGAATCATGTACGACTCGGGCGGCATTTCACTCAAGCCGAGCGACCCCATGCACCTCATTATGAAGATGGACATGGCCGGCGCCGCAGCCGTTCTCGGCGCCATGACCGCTCTCGAGGATCTCGGATGCCCGGTCAAAGTCACGGCTTTTCTCATGTGCACCGACAACATGCCGTCGGGCACGGCAATCGGCCTGGGCGACGTTCTCACGATTCGAGGTGGAACGACCGTCGAGGTAAAGAACACCGACGCCGAGGGGCGCCTCGTCATGGCCGATGCTCTTGTACTCGCAACCGAGGAACATCCTGACGCGATAATTGACATTGCTACGCTGACGGGCTCGGCCCTCCAGGCCCTCGGAACGCGAGTCGCTGCCGTCTTCGGCAACGACCAAGACCTCGTCGAACGCGCGAATGCGGCATCCGCAAACACCGACGAATCGATTTGGCAGCTTCCCCTAGAGTCGCGCTATCGCGAGCAACTCAACTCGACGCTTGCAGACATCTCCAATATGGGTGGCCCGTTCAATGTTGCGATCACTGCCGCTCTGTTTCTCAACGAGTTCGTCGCCGGTATTCCGTGGGTACACTTCGACATTGCGGGCACTATGCACTCCAAGAAGGATGACTCGTGGCGTACGGAAGGCGCGACAGGGTTCGGAACTCGACTCCTCATCGACCTCGTCGTTAGCTTCGCCCCAAGAAAGTGACTCATGGATCTCTCAGCGTCCAAGCTTTTCAACTCCGGCCCGTTTCGCTTCGGGTTCGTCGCTACCCTCGGAGTGCTCCTCGCAGTTCTGCTCGGCCTAGCGATCGGCTCGCTCGGAAGCGTCCTCACCCTTGTGTTTCTCGCCCTATTTGTCAGCCTCGGGCTCAACCCGCTCGTGCTCAAGCTCGAGTCATGGAAGTTCCCGCG
>JANNCX010000290.1:0-7778 GCA_031387145.1 Salinibacterium sp. | reverse complement strand
CTCGCCGTCGTGTCGGGGGACGGTGACGTGCGCCTCACGGGGCCTGCGATCGTTCTGTGCACGGCTGGGGCCTTTGAGATCGCGGGAGCCAGACATTCGGTGTCGGTCGCGCGTGGCCAGGCACAGGCCGTGAGTGCCGATGAAAAGGTCTTGCGCGTCTCGGGCGATGGCAGGCTATTCGTCGCTACCGGGCAATAGTCTGGTGCGATGGTGAGTCAGGCACGCCGGTGACGGTCGGCGCAGACAATCCAGACGCTGGACTCGCAAAGCGAGTTCTCGCGTTCGCGGGGCTGCCGTTTCTTTCCCTCATCACCCCCTTCCTCTTCTTGCCGATCCTCGCTCGAGTCGCGGGAGCCGACGCGTGGGTGGCAATTGCCGTGAGCCAATCCATTGGCGCATTCGTCGCGCTGTTTATCTCGCTCGGTTACAACACCGTAGGCCCCGCTCTCGTGGCACTCGCTCCAGCGAACGAGCGGCCGAAGTTGCTCGCGACGAGCATCCGCGTGAGGTCGATGATTCTCGTGCCGGGTGCCATCGTTGCGGCGGTTCTTGCGGCCTTGATCGCACCTGAATCGAATCGACTTGAGGCCGCGATAATGGCGATCGCGATCGCGCTCTCGGGAATGTCATCGTCGTGGTTCATGATCGGACTCGGGCGCGCATCACTCATCGCGTTGTACGAGATTGTGCCGCGGATTGTCGCGACTCTCGCGGCTGTGCCGTTTCTCATAGTGCTTGGTCAAGTCATTTGGTACCCCGCACTATTACTCGTTGCATCCGTCGTGAGTGTTGCGGCGTACTCGCTGCGAACCGTGGGACTTCGCACTCTCGTAGATCGTCGGTCGGGCGAGTTCGGGCGAGTGTGGCAACACAATCGCGCGGCCGCGACGACCGAATTGGCCTCGGGCGCCTACAACTCGCTCGCCGTCACGTTCGTGAGTCTCGTGGCGCCCGCCGCCCAGACGGCGCGGTACGTCTCGGGCGACAAGCTCTATCGAATCGGTCAATACTCAGTGTCGGCTCTCGGTAATTCGCTGCAGGGGTGGGTCGTTGAGGATGCCCGGCGCCACTTCACTCGCCGAGCCCGCCGATCGTTCCTCTTGCACTTCGCGCTCGGGTTCGCGGGCCTCGTCATGTTCGTCACTCTCGGCCCGTGGCTCTCTGCGATGCTGTTCGGCGACGTCGTCGCAATCGACCTCGCGACTGCTGCCGGATTTGGGTTCGCAACGCTCTTCATTGCTCTCGGAACGACGCTCGGGCGGATCACGCTCGTGGGCTTGAGCGCACGACGCGAGTTCATGACGAGCGTGCTACTCGCCGCCGCTATTGGTATTCCGGCCGTGCTTGTGCTCGCGAGCCAATTTGGAGCCGCGGGCGGAGCGTGGGGCCTCGCGATTGGGGAGTTTGTGTCTGTCACGGCCCAATCGATCTTTCTCGCGAGCAAATGGAAAGCCACGGCGCGTGAAGTAGCGTAGATCACATGAAACGCGCACTCATCACGGGAATCACGGGCCAAGACGGGCTCTACCTCGCCGAACTCTTGCTCTCTAAGGGCTACGAGGTCTACGGACTCATGCGCGGTCAAAACAACCCCAAGAAGGCGCTGCTCGAAGAGCTCGTTCCCGACGTCAAGATTTTGACCGGCGACCTCACCGACCTCTCGAGTCTTATGCGAGCCATGAGCGTCGCCCAGCCCGATGAGTTCTATAACCTTGGGGCGATTTCGTTCGTCGCGTATTCGTGGGAGAACGCGCACCTCACGAGCGAAGTGACCGGCATGGGCGTGCTCAATGCACTCGAGGCGGTGCGACTGTATTCCGATTCGACGGGCAAGCAAGTGAGGTTCTACCAGGCATCGAGCTCCGAAATGTTTGGCAAGGTGCAACAGGTACCCCAGAACGAAGACACCTTGCTGTGGCCCCGATCCCCCTACGGTGTGGCCAAGGTCTACGGGCACTACATGACGATCAACTACCGCGAGTCTTACGGGATGCACGCGTCATCCGGAGTCCTGTTCAATCACGAGTCGCCCCGTCGCGGACCGGAATTCGTCACTCGCAAGGTGAGTCAAGCGGTCGCGCGCATTTCGCTCGGGCTGCAGGACTCGTTGACCTTGGGGAATCTGGATGCCCGCCGCGACTGGGGCTTCGCTGGCGACTATGTCGAAGCCATGTGGCTCATGTTGCAGCAAGACGAAGCAGATGACTATGTGATCTCTACGGGCGAGACGCACACGATCTCGGCGCTTCTTGACGAAGCGTTCAGAGCCGTTGGCATCACGGACTGGAGCGGTCTCGTAAAGCAAGACCCGCGCTTCATGCGTCCAGCTGAGGTTGACTTGCTCATTGGCGACTCGACGAAGGCGCGCGAGAAGCTCGGGTGGGTGCCCAAGGTTGGGTTCTCAGAACTCATCACGATGATGGTCGACTCTGACGTCGCCGAGCAGAAGACTCTCGCCGGGCTCGCATGACGCGAGTGCTCATCACTGGTGTAACCGGCCAGGACGGTTCCTACCTCGCCGAACTGCTGGTTGACCGTGGTGACGATGTGCACGGCACTTCCCTTGGTTCGGACGAGTCATCGATCCCGGGCGTGGAACTTCACCCCCTCGACCTCGCGCGGCCCGGCATCGGCGAGCTCATCCGATCCGTGCGCCCCGAGGTCATCTTCAACCTCGCCGCGATCAGTTCGGTCTACGGTTCGTGGGTCGAACCCATGGTCACGGCGCACATCAATGGCGTCGCGGTCGCCGAGATGCTCGCAACCGTGCGCGAGCTCGATGACGGCATCCGTTTCGTCCAAGCTTCGAGTGCCGAGATCTTCGGTGTGCCGAGCGAGGTGCCACAAACCGAAGCCACCGCGATCCGGCCCACGTCGCCCTACGGTGCAGCGAAGGCCTACGCGCATGGGCTCGTGAGCGCATATCGTGAAGCGGGAGTGTGGGCGTCATCGTGCATCCTCTACAACCACGAGTCCCCGCGTAGGCCCGAAGCGTTCGTGACTCGCAAGATCACTGCGGCCGCCGCACGAATCTCGGCTGGGCTTCAGGATCGGCTCGAACTCGGCAATCTCGCCGCTCGTCGGGATTGGGGCTGGGCGCCCGACTACGTGGATGCTCTCGATCGGGCATCGCGAGCGGATGCACCCGCGGACTTCATCGTCGCGACCGGGGTCGACCACTCGGTCGAAGACTTCGTCGCAACCGCGTTTGCTCGAGCCGGAATCGACGATTGGCGCGCATTCGTCTCCGTCTCAGATGGGCTCTTGCGCACTGGCGATGCGCCGCGACAAGTGGGGGATGCTTCGCTAGCTCGAGAAGTGCTCGGGTGGGTGCCGACGCTTTCGTTCTCTCAGATCGTCGATGCGATGGTCGACGCCGACGTTGCCGCGCTGCGTTCTTAATCGCCGTGGTGCTTGAGGCGCCCCGTGACAGCGCGCGCGAGCATCCCGACCGCGCGGAGCGGAGCAGTGACGCGCCACGATGTCGACGTGCGAATTTGCTCCACGTAATCGCTGTGCATGTGTTCGAGGCCCGCGACAGACGCCGATAGCGCACCGAGATGGGCATCGAGCGAGGCTAGTCCTGCGCGACCGTCCGTGAGCTCAGCGGCGTGCTTGGCATTGATCCACCTCGCGTACGCGACGAGCATGACGCTCGCGACCTCACCGCACGCGCTCGTGACGAGAGCAACAACGTCGACGCCTTCGGTTGCCGCCCACGGGTGACACGAGTGAGCGGCCGGGTGCCCCGGCTTCGTGGCTAGCTCCTCGACGACGCGTCCCCACTTGTCGTTGAACGCCGTCTCGCCCCACTCGTTCAAGAAGAGGCGAAAGTTGGAGGGCGACGATTGGCTCCCCAAATGGGTGAGCCGGGCATCCGGAACCAGCGCACTCTCGAAACCGTGTGCTCGCAAGTGCGTGCAATAGTCCTTGTCTACGTGCCCGAGCGGAAACAATCGGGGGTTCGTGCCCCCGATCGCGTCCCACGCGGTGGTGCGCGTCAACATGCCCTTGCTCGTGACCCAGTCGACTTGCGTGACCGATTCGGGAACGCGCTCGCGAGTCGTGTCGGTGTAGTTCCAGTCGTAGACGTTGTGTGCGGGCTCGGCTCGCCCCGCGGAGAATCCAGCCGGATTACCCTCGGCGTCCACTCCGCGCGAACCGAATGCGGCGAATTCGGGATGCTCGTCAGCTGCATCGACGAGAGCATCGAGCCATCCGTCGAGAACTTGCATGTCCTCCTGCACCCACACGAAGTACTGGCTCGTGATGAAACTGCGCGCGACGTGCAGTCCACCGGCCCACCCGAGGTTCGCCGAGGGGCGGACCACCTTAACCGCGGCGGGGAACATCCACTCGGGATCATCGGCGAGCGCGCCCGCCGGATTCACGACGCAAACAACCGAGAAAGCGTGCCGCGACTCCTGCCTCTCGAGAGAGTCAAAGCAGTCGCGCAACCGCTGTGGCGTGCCGAGTGACACGACAGCGAGCGTGACGCGCGTTGGCGTCTCGAAGTCGACGATCATGAACGACTAGCGGCCGAGCCCCGTGAAGAAGGAGTAAGGAATCTTGTCGGTGTCGAGCGGCAACGTGCGCTTGTCGGGATTCGCGTGGTCGAACGGTTCAGTCGGCGCGTTGAGAAACATCACGTCGTCTTGCCCGAGGTTCATGTGTGCGTGCCACACGCCTATCGGGATGGTCACTTGATTGCGACCCTCCATCGTGAGGTAGAACTCCTGAACGACGCCGTGGCTGGGAGAATCTGTTCGATCGTCGAATAAGACGAGCAGCATTTCGCCCGAGAGAATCGTGTATCGATCCGTGTGCCGTTCGTGCAAGCCCCAGCCCTTGGCTTTGCCGGGCCTGCACGTGCCCATATACACATAGGGCACGGGGGCGCTCCAGTAGGTCGACCTGGTGTCGATCACTTCGAGGATGATTCCTCGCTCGTCGCCGACGACCGCCGTCTGGTTGAGAACTACGCCATCGATTTTGACGATCTCGACTCGGTCGTTGGGTAGAACGGTCGGCGCAAGGGGAGTTGTCTCGCTCGGTTCAATTGGCATTTCGCGCTCTCTCGGGTCGTGCGATGTCTGTGGTGATCAAGGGTACCGGCGGCAGCTCGCGTCGCGTACCCTCAATGCGTCAGCGGTAGCGTTGACGCATGACATGGCTAGTGACCGGCGGCGCCGGGTACATCGGATCGCACGTCGTTAAAGCGCTCAAGGCGGCGGGCCTCGGCGTCGTCGTGCTTGACGACTTGTCGAGCGGGCACGCGTCGTTCGTGCCGGACGACGTGGGATTCGTACACGGGTCGATCCTCGACGGTCCTCTCGTTCTGAAAACGCTTGAGGATCACAACGTCACGGGTGTCATCCACGTCGCGGGATTCAAGTACGCCGGCGTCTCGGTCAAGCAACCGCTTCACACGTACGAGCAAAATGTCACGGGCACGTGGCGGTTACTTGCGGCAATGCAATCGCACGGAGTCGACCGCATGGTCTTCTCGTCGAGCGCGGCCGTTTACGGCACTCCCGACGCTGAGCTCGTGACCGAGGGCACCCCAAAGAACCCGCAGTCGCCATATGGCGAGTCGAAGCTCATTGGTGAGTGGTTGCTTCGCGATCAAGAGGTCGCATACGGCTTGCGGCATACGTCGTTGCGGTATTTCAATGTCGTGGGGTCGGGCGATCCGAGCTTGTATGACTCGAGCCCCCACAACCTGTTTCCCCTCGTCTTCGCGGCTCTTCTCGAGGGGCGCACGCCAAAGATCAACGGAAACGACTACGCCACGCCAGACGGCACGAACGTGCGCGACTACATCCACGTCGCCGACCTCGCGATTTCGCACGCGGCGGCGGCTGCGCGACTCGACGCGGGTGAGTCCCTCGAGCCCGCCTATAACCTCGGGAGCGGCTCGGGCGCTTCGGTGGGCGACATCATGGCGACGGTAGCGGATGTCACGGGCATCCGCTTCACGCCAGAAATCGCACCACGGAGAGCTGGCGACCCCGCGAGGATTGTGGCAGCCGGGGATTTGGCGGCTCGCGACCTCGACTGGAAGATGCGCCACACACTGCGAGAGATGGTCGAGTCGCAATGGATCGCAACACGCGGCGCGTCACAACCCTCAGAGTCAAGTTGAGCCATTTATCATTCGCGACTTGACGTGGGGGTAACTACACCGGTGTAATTATCAATAACGCGTGAGCGATTACGCGCAATTGCACGGAAGGGGAATCGGAACGATGGCGAACAACACGTACCGCGCCGGTGTTCCAGACGACTGGTTCGTCGATCCCGTAAAGCTGGGAGTGCCCGGCGTACGGCAACACACGGCAGCAGAAGACCTCGATCCAAACCCACTCTCTTGGCAAACGGACTCACTGTGCGCACAGACCGATCCCGAAGCGTTCTTCCCCGAAAAGGGTGGATCCACCCGAGACGCCAAGAAGATTTGCTCGTCGTGCGAGGTTCGCAATCGGTGCCTCGAATATGCTCTCGAAAACGACGAGCGCTTTGGCATTTGGGGCGGGCTTTCAGAGCGCGAGCGCCGCAAACTACGCAAGAGGGCCTGACCTTCTAGTTTCGAAACACTATGCAACCGAGAGTCACCGCAGTACTCGTTGCCCGTAATGGCGCACAGTATCTGCCGAGAACCCTCGAGGCGCTCGCGGCGCAAGTTCGGCGCCCAGATCGGGTCATTTTCGTCGACATGTCCTCGACCGATTCGACCGCACGCCTCCTGACCTCTGCTCCCGTCGTGACGGCGCCCAATCGTCGTTCCCTCGGCGCGGCCGTCGCATTCGGTTTGCATGCGGCGGCGCCCGTCGCGGTCGACAACGAATGGTTGTGGATTCTCGGACACGACAATGCCGCGCACCCGGGTGCCCTCTCGGCCCTCCTCGGCGCGGTTGAGGTCGCGCCGTCTGTCGCCATCGCCGGCCCCAAACTCATGCGGTGGGACGATCCAGCCGTCATCGCCAATTTCGGCGAAACACTCACGCGCTTCGGACGCTCGCTCGCGGTCGTTTCTGAAGAACTCGACCAGGCCTAACACGACATTCAGAGCGACATTCTCGGCGTCGAAGCGGGAGGGATGCTCGTGCGGCGCGAAGTGTGGACGGCACTCGGCGGATTCGACCCCGCATTGCCCTCTGTGGATGCCGGGCTCGACTTTTCGGTTCGAGCACGACTCGCGGGTCACCGCGTCATTGGAGTGCCTGCCGCGCGAGTCGCGACCGCTGGGCCGCCCGAACTATTCGGTCGCCGGTCGGTTTCTGCGGGTGCCCAGAACCGCATCCGCCGCTCGGCACAACTGCATCGACGGCTCGTCTACTCGCCGCCGCTCGCTCTGCCGCTGCACTGGCTCACGCTCGTGCCACTCGCGATCCTGCGGAGTCTCGTGCACCTTCTCGCCAAACGACCTGGTTCTGTGGGTGGCGAACTTGCAGCGGGCATTTCGGCTGCCTTCGACGGCTCGGTGATCGGTGCGCGCCGGCGATTGCGTCGCGCTCGAGTGCTCGGGTGGGCTGCCGTCGACGCCTTGCGCATGCCACTCGCAGAGGTTCGGGAACGCAGAGCCCACGAGCGCGCGGCGACGAGCGCTGGCCCCGTCGAGCGCATGGGCCCGGGCTTCTTCGCGGGCGGCGGCGCATGGGTCGTGCTCCTCGCGGCGGTCGCGGGAGTCGTCGCGTTCGGCAGGTTTGTGGATGCTCCTGCCCTCGCCGGCGGCGCGCTCGTGCCGCTCGCCGACCGAAGCCGAGAGCGGCACGAGC
>JANNCX010000287.1:0-7368 GCA_031387145.1 Salinibacterium sp. | reverse complement strand
AACCGGTTCATCGTGCACGAGTCGGTCGCTGAGGAGTTTTCGCGCCGTGTCACGGAGCGCGTTTCGGGCTTCGCGATCGGTCGTGGCACCGAAGCGGGAGTCACGATTGGGCCGCTCATCAACGACGCAGCGGTCGACAAGGCCGACGAGCTCGTGCAAGACGCTGTTGCGAAGGGTGCCACGATCCTTGTCGGCGGCGCGCGGGTCAAGGGCGATGGCAGCTTCTATGAGCCGACCGTGCTCACGGGCGTGACCGCGGGCAGCGACATCCTGCGCGAAGAAATCTTCGGCCCGGTGTTGTCCATCACGACCTTCACGGATGAAGCGGATGCCGTGGCGAAGGCGAATGACACCGAGTACGGTCTCATCAGCTACGCGTTCACACAGGATCTCGCGCGCGGTCAGCGCCTCATCGAGAGCCTGCACACGGGAATGATGGGACTCAACGTGGGCGTCGCGTCGAACGCGGCCGCGCCATTCGGTGGCGTAAAGCAATCGGGAATCGGGCGCGAGGGTGGTTTCGAGGGAATCCACGAGTACTTGGAGACGAAGTACGTGCTCACGCCCAACCCGTTCGCGTGAGTTGGGTCGCGGTCGGGACCCCATGAACCTGATCCCGATCGCCGACCTCGACGACCCTCGACTTGCTGACTATTCACACCAGACGGATGTCGCGCTCAAGAAGTCCCTCGGGAGCGAACACGGCCTCTACCTCGCCGAGTCGGCGCTCGTGCTCGAGCGAGCGCTCGGGGCGGGACACAAGCCGCGCTCGGTGCTCGCGCTCGGGGCATCCGTTGACGATGCCGTGGCGCTCGTCGGGCCCGATGTGCCGATCTTCACAGGGCCGGGAGAGTTGCTCGAGCAACTCACGGGCTACGTCTTACACCGGGGTCTCATTGCGTCGATGAATCGGCCGCCGCTTCCAACCGTCGAGTCGCTAGTGGCGAACGCGACGCGCGTCGTGATTCTCGAGAACGTCGCGGATCCGACAAACGTCGGGGCGATCTTCCGCTCCGTCGCGGGAATCGGAGCGGATGCCGTGCTCGTGACCGAGCGATGCTCAGACCCGTTCTACCGGCGTGCCATTCGAGTGAGTATGGGCACGGTGCTTCAAGTTCCATGGACGCGGCTTGGCCCGTGGGCCGCGACGAGTGAACTGCTCTCGAGCCACGGCTTTCACGTCGCGGCCCTCGCACTCGAACCCGGCGCGGTTTCGCTGCGCACTTTTGCAGCGGATGCCCCAGCCAAAGTCGCGCTCGTTCTCGGTGCCGAGGGGGAGGGACTCACGCGCGAAGCGATCGACGCAGCCGACACGATCGTGCGGATTCCCATGGCGCACGGAATCGACTCGCTCAATGTTGCGGCCACTGCCGCGGTCGCAATGTACGCGCTCGCGCGCGAGTAGGGCTCGCGAGCGGTTTCAGCTAGAGCGCCCGAACCGAGTTACACCTACACCAGCAACTGGTGCTTCGCGAGTTGCTTGTAGAGCGGTGTCGACTTGACGAGTTCGGAGTGCGTGCCCGTGCCCACGACGCGACCTTGATCGAGAACGATGATCTGATCCGAGTCGACGACGGTCGACAGCCGATGTGCGATGACAATGAGCGTTCGATTCTCGGCTACGGCGTCGATCGCGTCTCGAAGCATTTGCTCGTTGAGTCCGTCGAGGGACGAGGTTGACTCGTCAAGCAAGAGGATGGGCGGCGCCGCGAGGAGCGCTCGCGCGATCGCGAGTCGCTGCCGCTCGCCCCCCGAGAGCATGACCCCGTCTTCGCCGACCGCGGCGTCGAGGCCGAGCGGGTTGCGGTCGAGCACCTCGGTGAGGTTGACGGCGCGCAGCACGTCAATGCACTCCTCGTCGGTCGCTTCGGGCGAACTCAACAAGAGGTTTTGGCGCAGTGACCCCGCGAGCACGGGAGCGTCTTGCTCGACGTAGCCGATTTGTGCACGCAACTCGGTGCGATCGAGGCCACGAATGTCGACTCCGCCGAACCTAACGACGCCCGCTGTGGGGTCGTAGAACCTCTCGATGAGCGCGAGAATCGTGGACTTGCCGGCGCCCGACGGGCCGACGAGAGCCGTGCGCTTGTCGCGCTCGGCCGAGAACGTCACGCCTCGCAAGACCGTGCGGTCGGGGCGGTCGGGCGGAGCCACGTGTTTGAGCCCGACGAGTTCCGATTCGATGAGTTCGACGACGGTGTCTTCTGGGTAGGCGAATTCGACGTTGTCGAATGACACCGCGGCATCCGTCTCCGTGGCAGCGACGGGGGTCACTGCTGCATCGCCGTCGGTCTCGCTAGGCAGCGCGATGATCTCTTTGATGCGACCGAGAGCACCGAGCGCCTGATTGACGGAGTTGATCGCCCCAAAGGCTTGGCCGAGCGGCATGATCATGAGAAACAAGAAGAGGATGAACGACACGAGGCTCGCGACGGTGATGGCCTCGCTCGCGACGCGGAATCCGCCGACGCCGAGCACGACGAGCAACGCGACTTGAAGGGAAATGTTCGCGATCGGCACGACGAGCGCCGAGATCTTCGCGACTTGAATTCCCATCCTCCACGCGCCTTCGGCATCGACTTCGATCGCGGCAATCTCTCGATCGGTGGCGTTGGATGCTCGGATAGTGCGCACCGCGCTAAGCGACCGTTCGACGGCTGCCGCGAGATCCCCGACTTTCTCTTGTTGCTTGCGACTAGCGATGCGGATGCGACCGGAGAGCGTCACGACCGTCACGATCGCCACGGCGACCACGAGAAGAGTGAGCCCGAGCAGCACGGGGTCGATGATGAACATCGCGACGAGCGCGCCCACGAACACGAGCGAGCCACCGATCGCGTCGACGAGCCCTTGCGTGATGACGGCGTAGAGCAGCGTCGTGTCTGAACCCACGCGCGACACGAGGTCACCCGTGCGGCGAGTGTCGAACTCGCTGATCGGTAGGCGCAATAGCCGCCGCACTAGGTGGCGCCGAGCCGAGAGCACGACGCTCGTTCCCGTGCGCTGCAAGAGGTAGTGCTGAAACCCACTCAAGATGCCAAAGAGTACGACGAGGCCCACTAGCGTGCCCACGAGCATCCCGAGTGGGTCGCCCGCTTGCACGGCCGTGATGACTTGGCTCACGAGCACGGGCTGCGCGAGCGATGCTGCGGCCGCGAGGATGCTCAACACGATGACGACCGCGAGCACGGGGCGGTGCTCACGAAGGTACGGAAAAAGGTCGCTGAACTTCGCGCGGGGGCCACCCTCGTCGGGCCTGCCAAAGCGTGCTCGAGACCGCGGCGAAGGCGTTGATGAACTCATGCCTCTAGTCTGCCGTGGCGAGCGGTCGCGCTCGTACTCCGGGCGTCGTAACTCGTCGGTCTAGTAGTCGTGATCCTCTTGGTCTGAGCCGACGACACAGCGCGTATCTTCGAAGTGGGTCGCCCACCAGTTGGCGTCGCCGTTCAACTCGAGTCCGGCATCCGTCACAAGATAGCCACAGTCGCTCAAGGTCATTCCAACGTCTTTGGCTGATTGGCCAGCGACACGCACGATCGAGAACCCATAGTTGTGGTTGGCCCACTTCGTAAAGTTGCCAGCCGCCCCGAAGTCATCGGTGTCGCCCGCGAATCCAACGATCGCTGTGCCTGTGCCCGGTCCCTCGAAGTACTTGTCGCGCAAGCAATGGGGCGTCGCAGGATCGACTTCGTCGTCATCAATGGGGAATCCATCCGTGCCGACCGCGACGAACGTCGTGTACGGCAAGAAGAAGAGCCGGTGTCCCGCCGGCCACGCGGCGCCTTCGCGCTCGACGGCAGCAACGTCGATCGACGCGAAGCTCCAGAGACCCGCTTCGTACACTTCGTCGTCTAGGCCGCCACTGCACACGGTCGACATGAGGGTCGTGCGGGATGCCGCTTCTGGGTCGTCCCACGCAAGCGAGCGATGTACGGTGAGCGAAAGGTCGAGGATAGCCCCATTGTCGGCGGTCGCGGTGCCGTTGACGACCATGACGACGTCTTCGGCAAGCGGCTCCGGCGCAGGCGGAGCCGGGGCTTCGCTCGATGCTTCGGGTGCGGGGGCCGGCGCCGGCGTTGGAGGAGTGCACGCCGCGAGCAGAAGCGCGAGAGGAATCACGGCGAGCGCAGTGGCGCGAAGCGGTCTCATGACACGTAGCCTATTGGCGCTCAAGACGTTTTTGCCATTCGAAAAGCCCGCTTGTCGGCGCTACGAGCTAGGCTCGAACTCGTGCCTGCACCCGTAATCACAGCATCAATGCTGACGAAGAAATACAAAGACGTTGCCGCAGTAGACGGCATTTCGTTCGAGGTTGCCCCCGGCGAATCCTTTGGACTGCTCGGGCCGAACGGGGCCGGCAAGTCGACGACCATGCGCATGGTGGGTGCGGTGTCGACGCGTACGAGTGGGGACTTGAGCATCCTGGGCCTCGATCCCAATCAGCACGGTCCCGAGATTCGGTCACAGCTCGGAGTCGTTCCGCAACAAGACAATCTCGATACCGAACTTCGAGTGCGCGACAACCTCATCGTCTATGGCCGCTACTTCGGCCTGTCGCACAAGTGGCTCTCGAAGCGAGCCGACGAGTTACTCGAGTTCGCGCAGCTCTCCGACCGTGCGAAGTCGAAAGTGGATGACCTCTCCGGCGGCATGAAGCGACGCCTGACGATTGCGCGAGCTCTCGTCAACGACCCCCGCATCCTGTTGCTCGATGAGCCGACGACTGGGCTCGACCCGCAAGCGCGCCACATCCTGTGGGACCGCCTCTTCCGGCTCAAGGAGCAAGGCACGACGCTTGTGCTCACGACGCACTACATGGACGAAGCCGAACAGTTGTGCGACCGAATCGTCGTCGTCGACAAGGGCGCAATTATGGCCGAGGGCTCACCCGCTTCGCTCATCAAGATGCACTCGAGCAAAGAAGTGCTCGAGGTGCGATTCGGCTCGGAGCGCAACGCGGTCATCGCGAAGAAGCTCAAGTCTGCAGGGGACCGCGTCGAGGTGCTCCCCGACCGCATCCTCATCTACAGCTCAAACGGAGAAGCGGAACTCGTCAAGATCACGGACGCCGGCCTCGACCCCATCACGAGTCTCGTACGCCGCTCGAGCCTCGAAGACGTCTTCTTGCGCCTCACAGGACGGAGTCTCATCGAATGACAGACCTCGTCACCGACGCCGTCATCCAGGGCGGCGTGAAACCCCGTCGCTGGGGTTCGTGGTACATCGCGGAACATCGCATCCGCAGCATGCGTGCGTACCTCCAGACCATTATCGCGACGAGCATCGGCAACCCGCTCGTCTACTTGTTCGCGCTCGGCGTGGGGCTCGCAAGCCTCGTCGATGCCAACACGGGCGGAATTGATGGAGTGAGCTACCTCGCGTTTGTCGCGCCCGCGCTTCTCGCCGCTGCCGCGGTGACGGTCGCGGCCGAGGAGTGCACCTACCCCATGATGATGGGATTCAAGTGGAACCCCATCTTCCTCGCCATGAACGCGGCGCCCATTTCGGGTAATCAGATCACGAACGGCATGGTGATCTCCGTGCTCGCGCGAATGGTGCCAACGACCGCGATCTACTTCGTTGTCATGGTGCTGTTCGGTGCCGTGCCGTCGGCGTGGGGCGTCGCAATGATTCTCGTCGCGACCTTGACGGGAATCGCAGTCGGGCTCGTGATCATGCCATACACGGCATCCATTGAAGAAGACAAAGGCCAAATGGCCATGATCCAGCGCTTCGGTATTTTGCCGATGTTCTTGTTCTCGGGAACGTTCTTTCCCCTTAGCGAGCTTCCCATTTACCTCCAGCCGATCGGCTGGATCTCGCCCTTGTGGCACGGAACAGAACTCGGCCGAGTCGTGAGCTATGGCATGGAAGAGCCGATTTGGCTCACGGTCACGCACGTGCTCTATTTGGGCATCCTGACATTCGTGGGATGGCGGATGACGCAGCGCGTCGTCACTCGAAGGCTCAACAAATGACGACCGCCCCCGTCGCGCCGACGCTCATCGCCCCCGTGCGGTCGCGCTTTCTCGGCTCGCTCTACGCGGGCAATGCTCGAGCAGTCGTGGCTCGCGGCGCGCTCGCGACACGCAGCACGAATTACCTCATCGTCTTGAGCGGATTCTTCGAGCCGATCTTCTACCTCGTGTCGCTCGGCTACGGGCTCTCGGGCTTCGTGGGGGGAGTGCAGACGACGACGGGACAAGTGGTGCCATACGCCGCGTTCATCGCGCCAGCGCTCCTCGCGGTCTCTGCCATGAACGGCGCCGTCTACGACTCGACGTGGAACGTCTTCTTCAAGATGAACTACTCGAAGCTCTACCAGGGCATGCTCTCGACGAGCCTCGGCCCGCTCGATGTCGCGTTCGGCGAGATCATCCTCGCGCTCGCGCGCGGCGGGGTGTACGCCGTCGGCTTTCTCATCGTCATGCAGGTGTTGGGGCTCAATCTGGCGTACACGGCCATTTTGGCGCTCCCGGCTGTGTTGCTCATCGCGTTCGGCTTTGCGAGCCTTGGCATGGCCATCACGAGTTACATGAAGACGTTCCAGCAGATGGACTGGATCGCTTTCGTCATGCTCCCGATGTTCTTGTTCTCGGCGACGTTCTACCCCATCACGGTGTACCCAGAGCCGATCCAGTGGCTCGTTCAAGCGCTACCGCTGTGGCACGGGGTTGAGCTCGTGCGCGGTCTCACGACGGGCGCGTTGAGCGTCGCGATGCTCGGGCACGTCTTGTACTACCTCGTCATGATCGCGATCGGGCTCGTCTTCACGACGTCGCGCTTGAAGAAGCTTTTTCTCGATTAGCGAGCCGGGGCGAGCCCGGCTCTACTTCACGCTCTTGATGCGCACGACAGCTAGCCCGCCCAGGATTGCAGCGATCGCCGACGCAAGGAACAGCCCCGTGAAGCCGATAAAGGCAGAGATAAATAGCGCACCGAGCAGCGGAGCTACGGCCTGCGGAACCGCGGCCGCGACGTTCATGATGCCGAGGTCCTTACCTCGCGAGAACGCGTCGGGGAGCACTTGAGTCGCGAGCGCTTGGTCGACGGACATGAAGCATCCGTAGCCCAACCCGAGGAGCCCCGCGCCGATTGCGGCGATAGAGAAGTCGGGGATGAACGCGAGCAAGAGCGCGGCGAGGGCTTGCAAGAACGCGGCGGCGTAGATGAACGGCTTGCGTTGTCCGATCTTGTCGCTGAGCTTTCCGCCGCCGAGAGCCGCGATCGTGAAAAAGATCAGGTAGATGACCGTGAGCAACAAGAGGTCCTCTTGCGCGGTGTCAGGTCGATCGAGACCGAACATGATGAAGTACAGCAAGAGTGTCGTGCCCAGCGCGTTACCGAGGTTGACGAGCACGCGGCCCG
>JANNCX010000284.1:0-4234 GCA_031387145.1 Salinibacterium sp. | reverse complement strand
CGAAGAAAGGAGCCAATTCATGGCATTACACCCGAAATCAGCTGGCGATCCGCTGGCGCTCGAATATGTATCACCTCAGAATCTCAAGTTCAACCCGAGGAACGTGCGCTTGCACAAGCCTCCGCAGATTGCGGCAATCGCGCGTTCGATCCACACCTTCGGTTTCAACGTTCCGATTGTCGCCGATGAGGACGGTCAGATCCTCGCCGGCCACGGCCGCGCCGCCGCTGCGCTGAAGCTCGGCCTCGACGCTGTGCCGGTGGTGCGGATCGCGCACCTCAGCCCGGCACAGCGCGAGGCTTTCGCGATCGCCGACAACCGCCTCACCGATACCTCGCAGTGGGATGAGCAAATGCTCGGCGAGGTGCTTCGCGATCTCAGCCTTGCCGAACTCGACTTCGAGCTCGACGCGATCGGCTTCTCGGTCTGCGAGATCGACCTCAAGATCGAGGCGGTCATGGCAGTCGGGGAAGGGCCGGACCAGGACGACGAGCCCGCCGAACTGGTCGATGGACCAGCCATCGCGACGCTGGGTGACCTGTGGCTGCTCGGCAAGCACCGCCTGCTCTGCGGCGATGCCCTGGATGCGGAGAACTGGGCCACCCTGATGGACGGCGCGAAGGGGCACATGGTCTTCTCGGACCCGCCATACAATTTGCCGGTTGACGGGTTCATCAGCGGCCTAGGCAAGATCCGCCACCGCGAATTTTTTGCTGGTTCCGGGGAGATGGATCGCGACCAGTTCACAACCTTCCTCGCTGATGTCTTCCGCCAGATGGCGGGCAATCTGGAAGGCGGCTCGCTCGCCTACATCTGCATGGATCACCGCCACCTGGTCGAGATGATGACTGCGGGCGAAAGTAGCTTCTCTGAATTCAAGACGCTGTGCGTCTGGGTCAAGCACGCTGGTTCGATGGGCGGGCTGTACCGCAACCAGATGGAGCTCGTCTTCGTGTGGAAGGCTGGTCGGGGTCGCAATCGCAACAATGTTGCCCTCGGAAAGTATGGCCGCTCGCGGACAACAGTTTGGAATCACGCCGGAATTTCTGGATTTCGCTACAGCGAGGGCGGGGATTTGCTCAAAATTCACCCGACCTGCAAGCCCGTTCGCCTCGTAGCCGATGCCATCCTCGATGTCACTGCCCGCGGCGAAATCGTGATCGATCCTTTCCTTGGATCGGGCACAACCATCATCGCCGCTGAGCGCACCGGTCGGATCGCCTACGGGATGGAGATCGACCCGCTCTACTGTGATGCGATCCTGCGCCGGTACCGCAACCTCACCGGCGACGAGCCAATCCTCGCCTCCACCCACCAGACCCTCGCCGAGCTCGAAGCCGAGCGCGGCGAAGCCGAAGAGTAAGCAACCATGGTCAACGAACGCAAAGCCAACGGTCAGTTCGGTGCAGGCAACCGGGCCAACCCCAGCGGCCGGCCGCGCAAGGGCAGGTCGATGTATGACGAGGTTACACGCGAGCTTCAGGCCAAGGTGACGATCACCGAGAACGGCAAGCGCAAGCGCGTCAGCAAACTCGCCGCCAACGCGAAGCAGATCGCCAACCAAGGCGCGTCGGGCGAAATCAGGGCCGCAAAGATGGCCGTCGATTTTGCGCTGCGCGCAGAGAAGGAGCGCGAGGCGCCAATTGAGGTCGCCCCGCTTAGTCAGAACGACCGGGCAATCGTCGAGCGCTTCATTGCCCGGCTCGAACTGACCGAGCGCCACCAACCGCAAGCTGAATTCAGCGAGGCTGAAGCAACCCCGGCAGAAGAACCCAACCAGTCCAATGAGGAGAATCCCGATGCAGATGCCTGACCGCCACGAATTCGACGCCATCCTGCGCCTCGATCTTAACGCTTTTGTCGAACGCACTTTTTTCGAGATCAAGGGCTCGATGCCTTACTGCGACAACTTCCACGTTACTGTGATCTGCAGCGACCTTATGGCGCTTGAGCGCGGTGACTTTCGCCGACTAGCGGTTGCGCTGCCGCCGCGTTCGCTCAAGTCCATTATCGTCTCGGTCGCCTTCGTTGCCTGGCTGCTCGGGCACGATCCGTCGCTTTCGATCGTCTGTGCTTCCTACGGCCAGCAGCTGTCCGATGACCCGGCGCGGCTGTGCCGCCAGGTCATGATGTCCGACTGGTACAAGCGGCTGTTCCCGGCAACTCGCTTCGTGTCAAAGCGGCCAGCACTCGCCGACATGGTCACGACCGCTGGCGGGAGGCGGTTTGCGACCTCGGTAGGCGGCACACTGACCGGGTTCGGTGCTGACTACATTCTCGTCGATGATCCGACCAAGCCCGATCTCGCACATTCGTCGGTTGAGCGGATCAAGGCGAACGAGTGGGCCAGGAACACCATGTTGACGCGGTTCGACAACAAGGGCGAGGGAAAGGCCGTGATTGTGATGCAGCGGCTTCACGAGGAAGACATGATCGGTTACCTGTCGAGCCGTCTCGAGATGAAGGTTCTGGCCTTTCCGGCCATTGCCCAGCACGACGAGCACTACGAAATCGAAACGCCGTTCGGCATCATCCGCCACGACCGGCGGGAAGGGGAGGCACTTCACCCTGAACGGGAGTCGCTCGAAGTACTGCTCGAAATCCGCCGCGAGATGGGCGAGCAGAATTTCTCCGCCCAGTTCCTGCAGATGCCGGCACCGCCCGGCGGCAGCATCATCAAGATTGGCGGGTTCGGTCAGTACGACCAGACGCATTTGCCCGCATTCGATCAGATCATCCAGTCGTGGGACACCGCGAACAAGGACGGGGAGCTCAACGACTTCTCGGTCTGCACGACCTGGGGCAAGCGCGGAAAGCAGTTCTACCTGCTCCATGTCTGGCGCAAGAAGGTCGACTTCTTTGCCCTTCAGCAGGCGGTGTATGATCTGGCAAAATTGTGGGATACGAACCACGTCCTCGTTGAAGAGGCAGGTTCAGGTGCTCACCTCATGCAGGGTTTCAAGCGCGACGGGTTCAGCAAGGGCGTGGCGATCAAGGCAAAGGGAAGCAAGGAGCTGCGAGCCCATGCAGTCGCGGCCCTGATCGAATCCGGCCAGGTCTTGCTCCCGCTGCAGGCCTCCTGGCTCGAGAGCTACCTGTTTGAGCTGCGGATGTTTCCCGCCGTCCGGTATGACGATCAGGTGGATTCGACGACGCAGGCGCTCAGCTGGATGTCTGCCTACAGCGGCCCGGAAAACTGGCTCAAGATGATGGAAGAGAATGCAAAAATGCAAAGCGAGGAGGCCTGGCCAGGCGGCGACGACGCGCAATCTCGCACTGTCATCTTCACACACGTCAATCCAAGGACTGAATTCAAGGTCTGCACCGGCCGTTGGGTCCGCTCGGCGGAAGATGGTACATACCGCGTGACGCCCGTAGAATGGCAAGGGGTTATGTCCATGCCGGGAGTTAGGCGAGTTGACGATCCGGGCAAAGAGGCTGCGTAACGATCCAAGCCGCGAACTCCGAACGTCCGCTTTTGCGCCTAGCTAACCAAGAGTGGACATTCCGAACTCGCTGACTATCTGGTCGTTCCCGGCGTCACGAGGGTTCTTAAAGAGCTGCCATACGTTCAGCACTCGCCGACGGCGGCAATTTGTCGCTGACTTGAGACCGGGGGCCCCGCGGGTTTCGCGCGTTACTGCTCTCCGAGGAGCACTGGACGCGCGATCTTCGGGTGCCGCTGCCCGGCCGCACGCGCCAGGTTGGCACCGGGTGCTATGATGCGCAACGTTGCCGCTCTGCGGTGGAATGCTTTGAATGTGTCCGCCACGATCGGATCGACGAATGTTGTGGTGAGCTGATTGTCAGATGGCATAGTCAAAGTGTCTGCGGGAATCGCCGCATGCCAACCGCGAGCCGCTCTGAACGTGATGACGAGCGCGCCGAACGAAGGATAGGCATGATCCACATGCGCGGTCTCGAACGAAAGGAGCGCTCCGCTTAGCTCGCACGGCACCAGCCCAGCCGCATCGGCGTACCTATCGAAAAAGCGCCGCTTTGCAGCTTTCAGTTCCTGATTCACAGACGCTCTGCAAGCGTCTGTGAATTCCTGAGACTGAGGCTTGGGAATGCCGCGGATCGCCCACGGGAAGCTGAAGTCGGTTGCAGTTCCGTCGACGCGGTGCACCCAAAAGCCGCGTGTTGCCGGCTACGTCGATGCGCTCGATGACTGGGTCACGCTCAGGCTGCCTGCCATGGCAGAAGAGAATATTCTGATCCCGATCGGGCAGGG
>JANNCX010000281.1:0-10106 GCA_031387145.1 Salinibacterium sp. | reverse complement strand
GTTTGGCGACGTGTTTCAGGAGGCGGGCATCCCCCACGTGTCGATGTACCGTGCGGGGGCGCTGTCGTGATCAAGCTCGTCGCTGCCGCGCTCGCTCTCTCGGTGTTCGCCGCGCCCACCGCCGATTCGTGCAAAGTGGATGCCGCGACCCTGACGTGGGGGTTCAAGGAGTCGTTCCGCAGCTACATCACGGGCACGATCGCGAACGGCGAGTGGACCCTCGCAGACGGCGCGACGTATTCGACACCCGAGTTCGGTTTCTCGAACGGCTCGGGCACTCTCGTTGATGGCGCCGGCACCGTCTCGTTTGACGGATCCATAGAGTTCGCGGGCCACGGCGGAATTCTCGATACGACGATCTCGAACCCGCGCCTCGTCTTCGACGATGGCGCAGCGACGCTCGTGCTGGATGTCTCCGGCACGACTCAAGCGGGCGACCCCGTCGATTCCACCGCGGTCGACTTCGCGACGATCGACCTCTCGGGTGCACCCACCGACGGCAGGCAGTTCACGGTCGATGCCGCGCCCGCGGTGCTCACGGCCGACGGCGCGACGGCGTTCGGAACCTATGCTGCGGGGGATGCGCTCGACCCCGTGAGCTTCACGCTCGACATCGATGCTCAGTGCGCGGCCCAACTCACGGCGAAACCCGTTGGCCTGGACTGGCTGTGGTGGAGTCTGGGCTCAGTCCTCGCGGCAGCGGCCGTAGCGGCTTTCGTGTGGTGGCGCCGGCGGTCTCAGCGGCCCGGCGCGTAAATTGCCCGGGCTAGGGCATCCAACACACTAGCGGTGAGGGGCCCGAAGCTCAGAATCTGGCCGTCAGCCATGTCGACGAAGCGCCGATTCTGCCCCGCCGTTGTGAGCGCAATCGCGGGCTTCGACTCGAGCAACGCGTCGACCCCGCCGGCGCTCGCGAGTCCATCGGTCATGACGAGAATGAGGTCGGGATTAGCAGCGACCATCGCTTCGTCGGTGAGCGGGCGATTTGCGACGAGACCGGACTCGGCCGCGACATCCACCCCGCCAAGCGCATCGATGAGCACATCGGTGCCCGACTCGGCGCCGAGCAGATAGTAGATTCCCGAGTCACCGCGCAGATACAGAAACAGCATTCGGAGCGGGGGAGCGGATGTCGCGACCGAGGCAATCTCGGCAACCTTGGCTTCAATGCCGCTCTCGAGGCTCGCGGCGAGCGCTTCGCCCGCCGCGGTAGCGCCGAGCACCGCGGACACCTCGCGCGCAAGTGCGCCGACCCCCTCAACGCTCGGGTCCGTATCGACGAACACAACGTCGATGCCCGCTTCGCGCAACTGCAGCACAACGTCGATGGGACCGATCGATCCGTCAGTGATGACGACGGTCGGCCGCAGCGCGAGGATCGCTTCGCTATTGACGGTGTGGCCGTTCGTCGTGATGGCGGGCAAGTCGGCGGCCTCGGCGAACGTCGTTGAGACGTCTCGACCGACGACACTGTCGCCGAAGCCGAGCGCGAAGACCGTCGCAGCGATCGAACCCGAGAGGTCCATCGCGACGATGCGATCGGTGGATTCCACCGTGACGGGCGTGTCGCCGTCGAGGTCTCGCGAGATGATCGACGCGGGCAAGCGCTGCTCGGGCGCGACGTTCGGGGCGGGGATCGTGGCATCCGCGAGAATCGCCGTCGACTGACCGACGTAGGCGTGCGGGTCGTCGAGAAACTCGAGGCTCGAGAGCGGAGCGGACGGGTCTTGCGCGACCGCCGAAGGGGGTTCGACACCCGTGCCGGCCGACCCGCACGCCGCGAGGAGCGTCACGATGACAGCGCCGAGCGCAATACTTACGGTCGAGCGCATGGCGGCCAATCGGGTCGAGATGGGTACTTAGGTAATCCTAAGCTGAGTCGCGCGAGGCTACCTGTGAATCCGCGTGAGAGCAGCGTTTGGAGAGCGGATACGGCGCCCAGCCGCCCTAGGATTGCGACGGTATTGGAGGCACACGTGGCGATTCCGGAGGCAGCGCTCCCGCTCCCGTCTGACCTGCCCGAGCGCGATGCGAAGATCCTCGCGTTCGAGCGGCAGTGGTGGCGGCACGCCGGTGCGAAGGAAGACGCCATCCGCTCCGAGTTTGGTCTGCCCGCCGCCCGGTATTATCAATTGCTGAACGCTGTGATCGATTCGCCCGATGCGGTGCGACACGACCCGATGCTCGTCAAGAGATTAATCCGAGCTCGGGATGCTCGCACCGATGCTCGCGCGGCACGCACGTTCAGGCCCTCCGACCGCGGTGGCACACACCCCCTCGACGAATCGAACGATTGAGTTATGGCTAGCTTTGCGAAAGACCGCTTCGACGCGGTGCCCGACGACCTAGCGCGTATCGGCGCGCACCGCGCACCGCGGCCCGCGGGCCGGGGCTGGGTCGGCTTCTTCATCGCCCTCGCGGCAATCGGAGTGCTGGTCTTCGCGGGGCTCTTCGGGGTCAGCAAGGTGCTCGACATCGACCTCGGTCTGCCGATTTTCCCCGTTGATGTGACTCCCACCCCTACCCCGACGCCGGTTGCCACGATGGACCCCGTGTTGGATCCTTCGACGATTGACCCGGCGCGCAATATTCGCATCGATGTGCTCAACGGCACCCCGGTCGCGGCTTTGCACTCGACCGTGGGCGCGCAGTTGATCGCGGCGGGCTGGCCGATTGGTACCCAGACTCAAGCGTCGCAAAACGACATCGAAGAAACGACGGTCTTCTATAGCGACCCACTCAACGAAGATGTCGCTCGCGGACTGCTCATTGCGCTCGGCGTTGGCGACATCCGATTGGTCGCGGCGGAGACCTTCCCCGGTGCGCCGATCACGATCGTGCTCGGTGCCGACTATCAAGAGGCGACCGCGCAAGAGACACCCGCGCCGTAGCACTGACCCTCCGGGCTCGCCTTTCTTGCACTCGCTACCCCCGAGTGCTAGTTTTTCCTTTGGCACTCTCACCTTTCGAGTGCTAAAGAATTCGTTTGTATGACGTCCGGGAGGGACGAGAAACACACATGGCAAAGATCATTGCTTTCAACGAAGAGGCCCGTCGCGGCCTCGAGCGCGGCCTCAACATTTTGGCCGACGCCGTCAAGGTCACACTCGGCCCGCGCGGCCGCAACGTCGTGCTCGAGAAGAAGTGGGGCGCACCCACCATCACGAACGACGGTGTATCGATCGCCAAGGAGATCGAGCTCGATGACCCTTACGAGAAGATCGGTGCGGAGCTCGTCAAAGAGGTCGCCAAGAAGACGGATGACGTAGCCGGCGACGGCACGACGACATCAGTCGTTCTCGCTCAAGCGCTCGTTCGCGAAGGACTTCGCAACGTCGCAGCTGGAGCAGACCCCATCAGCCTCAAGAAGGGCATCGAGAAGGCCGTAGCCGCCGTCATCGAGGCGCTTGTTGCGAGCGCGAAGGAAATCGAGACCAAGGAAGAGATCGCTGCCACCGCATCCATTTCCGCTGGTGACACCGAGATCGGTGCACTCATCGCCGAGGCGATCGACAAGGTCGGCAAGGAAGGCGTTGTCACCGTCGAGGAGTCGAACACGTTCGGCACCGAGCTCGAGCTTACCGAGGGCATGCGTTTCGACAAGGGCTTCTTGTCGGCATACTTCGTCACCGACCCCGAGCGTCAAGAAGCGGTCTTCGAAGACCCCTACATCTTGATCGTCAACAGCAAGGTCTCGAACATCAAGGACCTGCTCCCGATCGTCGACAAGGTGATCCAGAGCGGCAAGCAGCTGCTCATCATCGCGGAAGACGTCGACGGCGAAGCGCTCGCGACTCTCGTCGTGAACAAGATCCGTGGCATCTTCAAGTCGGTCGCCGTCAAGGCCCCTGGCTTCGGAGACCGTCGCAAGGCTCAACTCCAGGACATCGCTATTCTCACGGGCGGACAAGTCATCTCTGAGGAGGTCGGTCTCAAGCTTGAGAACGCGACACTCGACTTGCTCGGCCGCGCTCGCAAGGTTGTCATCACGAAGGACGAGACGACGATCATCGAGGGCACTGGCGATCCAGAGGCAATCGCGGGCCGCGTCAAGCAGATTCGCGCCGAGATCGAGAACACCGACAGCGACTACGACCGCGAGAAGCTGCAAGAGCGCCTCGCGAAGCTCGCTGGTGGAGTTGCCGTTATCAAGGCTGGAGCCGCGACCGAGGTCGAGCTCAAGGAGCGCAAGCACCGCATCGAAGACGCCGTTCGCAACGCGAAGGCAGCCGTCGAAGAGGGCATCGTCGCCGGTGGTGGCGTTGCGCTCATCCAGGCCGGCAAGGTCGCGTTCGAGTCCAAGGCCGTCAAGGGCCTCGTCGGTGACGAGGCAACGGGCGCGAACATCGTGCGCGTTGCCATCGACGCTCCGCTCAAGCAGATCGCGCTCAACGCGGGCCTCGAGCCCGGTGTTGTAGCCGACAAGGTGCGTCACTTGCCCGTCGGACACGGCCTCAACGCCGCAACCGGCGAGTACGTCGACATGCTCGCTGCGGGAATCAACGACCCGGTCAAGGTGACGCGTTCGGCCCTGCTCAACGCAGCGTCGATCGCCGGCTTGTTCTTGACGACCGAAGCGGTTGTTGCCGAAAAGCCCGAGAAGTCGGGCCCGCCAATGGGCGACCCGTCGGGCGGCATGGACTTTTGATCAGAGAAGACGCGCAGCGTCTGAACTGATCAAGGTTGAGTGACCGGCCTTTCCGGCCGGTCGTATCGAAACCTAGGTCAAGAAAGCCAGAAACGGCCGGTCTCCTTCGGGAGGCCGGCCCTTTGCTTGTGAGGGCTGCTATGTCCGTACGTCGTCGAGATCGAACGCAGCGTGAATTGCCTTCACGAGAGCATCCTCTTGGCTGTCGAGGAGAGAGCCGATCTGCTCACCGAGGTCGCTCACGTGGATGGTCGTGACACCGTCTAAATTCACAACGGAGTCATGGTCGAGGCCATTGGATGCACCTACCGGCACTTCGGTAGCGTGCCCTCGAATGCGTGAAGTAATCGACGCGACGGTAACCATGGACAAGTGCGGTCGGGCTATCTCGCGCGTGAGCACAACCACCGGTCGAATCTTGTCGATTCGAGCGAGGTGGATCGGTCGCATCAGTCGTCCATCGGAACGGGGTGTTTCGAAGTCCACTCGACAATAGCCATTAATTCCGGATCATCGCCCTCGAGGCGGTAAATCTCGGCATCGCGTTCCGCGACGACTCGTCGTTGAAAGCGACGCATCTCGCGCGTCACTAGGGCGGCTCGACTCTCAAATCTGCCGCTCGCGACGACCTCATCGATGAACTCGACAAGGTCGTCGGGCAGCCGCAGGGCTATTTGTGTGGTCATCCCAATATGGTACCGACTTGGGATGCGCTCCACAACCGCGGTCATCGACCGAAGAGGCGGGTGTTAGCGCTTTCGATCTCGGCATACTGCTGGCCGGCTTGAGCGAGCGACTGGTTGATCGCCGCGAGGCTCTCCTCCACGCGCTGTTGAGTGGCTTTCCAGTCGGTCACGACGCCGTTGAACGCCGTCGCGGCCTGGCCGGTCCAGGAGCCCTGCAGGTTCGTCAATTGCCCGTGAAGGCCAGCAACCTCGGCTTGGATTCTGCTGATGGAATTGCGCACGGCTCCCGTGGCACTGAGGACGGCTTCACTGTCTACTTGGTATCGAGTCATGCAAGTGACGGTAGGGGCGTGCTGGGCGTTGCTCGGCAGCTACGGCGAAGTTGGGGAGGGCGATGCATCCGCTGGGCTAGGGAGGAGAGGAAGGAACACCCGGAAGGTCGCTCCACCGCCCGGCGTCTCGACAATGTCGACTTCACCCTCGTGTGAATGCACGATCGCCGAGACGATCGCGAGGCCGAGGCCGCTGCCGCCCGTGTCGCGCGCGCGCGAGGAATCCGCTCGCCAGAATCGTTGAAAGATCTTCTCGCGAATTTGTGGCGGGATGCCCTCGCCGTGGTCAATGACGCTCAACACGGCTCGCTGCGTGGCGCCGTCAACGCCGACACCGATCTCGATGGGACTGGATTCAGGCGTGAACCGCAACGCGTTTCCGATGAGGTTCGCGAGCACTTGGCGGATCTTGTTCTCCTCCGCCATCACGACGGCGCGAAGGGTGATGGGCGGTGGCGGTGGAGTCGTGACATTCGCGAGTACCGGGCGCCGCCTCGACACGAGGCGCGAGAGGGTCGCGCCGGCGAATGCGATGGGTCCCGTCGCGAGGGATGCGACGCGCGGCGGGGCATCGGGCGGCACGAGTTCGAGAGCGGCCGGCTCGCTCGGGATGTCGGTCGCGACAACAGTCACGACGCGGCCTGGCGACGCCGCCGCGGCGTCGAGAGCGGCGTCGGTCGCGAGTGGAACGAGGTCGACCTCGGTGAGCGTGAGGGGCTTGGCCTCGTCGAGGCGCGCGAGCTCGAGGAGGTCTTCGACGAGCCCGCCCATGCGGATCGCCTCCTTCTCGATGCGCTCCATCGCTTGCGCAACATCCTCGGGCTTCGTGAGGGCGCCCATGCGATACAACTCGGCGTAGCCGCGCACCGACACGAGCGGAGTTCGCAATTCGTGACTCGCGTCGCCGACGAACCGACGCATTTGGTCGATCGTCTTCGCGCGGTCGGCGAAGGCGCGATCGATGCGCGAAAGCATCGAGTTGAGGGAGCGGTTGAGTCGCCCTACCTCCGTATTGGGTGTCGCGCCACCGAGGCGCTGACTGAAGTCGCCGCCCGCGAAGCGCGCAGCGGTTGCTTCGACTTCGCGCAACGGAGCGAAAGTGGATGTCACGAGCAACCGAGTGAGCGCGCCCCCCACGATGACGACCGTGAGTCCGAAGAACAAGAAGATCGCGGCATACCTCGACACGATGCTGTTGGTGTCTTTCAGGTCGAGCCCGATCACGACCGTGAAGTAGTCGGTGCCGAGCTCGTTGCTCGCGGGGAGCATGATGACGCGCCATTGTCCGCCGAGCTCCGTGCTCGGGAGCGTCAGCGCTCCCTCACTCATCGCCACACGCTCGAGGGTGAGGGTCTCGACGACCGGCCGCGTGGCATCCTCTTCTCGGTTATTGCAAATGATGCCGCCGTCGTGGTCGAGCACCGCGAGGTAGTAGTCGTTGGGGAGCGTTGAGACGGCACAACGAGGGCTGTCAGCCGTGCCGCTGTATTGGATCGTGCCGCCGAGTTTGCCGCTCGCGAGAGTGATCTTCGCGTCGACTTCGTCTTGCAGATAATTGCGCAAGACGGCCATCGTGCCGAGGCCGGCGACGAGAAGCCCCGTCGTGAGTAGCAGCACGGTAACACCCGTGATCTTGGTGCGCAGGGAGATCCTGTTCCACCAGTGGGTTAGCTCGTGCATGGAGCGAGACTAGGCCACGAACCTAGGATTTAGCTGCCTTGAGCATGTATCCGAAGCCGCGCTTGGTCTGGATCACGGGCTCGGGCGAGAACTGATCGAGCTTGCGACGCAAGTACGAGATGTAGCTCTCCACGATGCCCGCGTCGCCGTTGAAGTCGTACTCCCACACGTGGTCGAGAATTTGCGCCTTCGAGAGCACACGATTGGGGTTGAGCATGAGGTAGCGCAAGAGCTTGAACTCGGTCGGGCTCAGTTCGACCTGCTCGGTGCCGATCGTGACTTCGTGGGTGTCTTGATCCATCGTGAGGTCGCCAGCGCGGATGATCGTCTCTTCGTCGTCTTGCATCGTGCGACGCAGAATCGCCTTGATTCGAGCAACGATCTCGTCGAGGCTAAACGGCTTCGTGACGTAGTCATCGCCGCCGACAGTGAGGCCCGTGATCTTGTCTTCCGTGTCATCCTTCGCGGTGAGGAAGAGGATGGGTGCGGTGTAGCCCGACGCGCGCAAGCGCTTAGTGACGCCGAACCCGTTCATGTCGGGGAGCATGACGTCGAGAATGATGAGGTCGGGCTCCTCTTCGAGCACGGCAGAAATCGCCTGCGCTCCATTGCCGACCGCTCGCACAGCGAAGCCCGCAAAGCGCAAGCTCGTCGTGAGAAGGTCACGAATGTTGGGTTCGTCGTCAACGATAAGAATCTTCGGTCCGTCAGCCATATCGCGAGTATAGCTGGATGTTCTCTGGATGCCAACTGGGAGTATTGTGCACGCTTGTTGTGCGTGCGCTGTGCAGCGTTGCGGCCGTCGTCGCAGCGCCCTTCCCAATTCGCCGAGTCTCCAGTTGTGGTGACCTTGCTGAGGCAGGAAGTCGCCACAACTGGAGACTCGGCGGGGGTTAGGGGTTCGGCGGTCGTCGGGTTGCGGTTGCGGTGGTGCGGCGCGAGACTCGGGGCATGAGCACGCGCATCCTTCTGGTGAGAGCAGTCAACGTGGGAGGCGCGTCCTTGCCGATGGCCGAGTTTCGCGAACTGCTCGCATCGCTTGGCGCGACAGACGTGCGCACCTACATCGCGTCGGGGAATGCAGTGTGCAGCGTCGCGGGGGATGCCGCGGCGTTCGACCGCGAGGTTGAGCGCGGCATCGAGGCGCGGTTCGGCTACTTTCGCGAAGTCATGTCGCGCTTGCCGGGCGAGGTGAGCGCGGCGCTTGCCGGGCATCCGTTCTCCGTTGTCGACCCGACGCGCTCGTACATTTCGTTCCTGTCGGGGAAGCCCACCGCGGCAGCGATCGAAGACGCGCGAGAGCTGCCGACGGGCGCTGACGAGTGGAGCGTCGTGGGGCGAGAGCTGCACCTGCGGTACGAAAATGGTGCCGGTCGGCCAGATCTCAACGTGGATGCCCTGGGCCGCCGCCTCGGCGTAGCGATGACGGCGCGCAACCTCCGCACGGTGCACGCGCTCGTCACGCTTGCGGGGTAGGAGCCCGCGGTCGGGCCCTGCGCGGTGGTCTGTCCCACCGCCTCGCCGCGCGCCCCCCACCTTCGCCGAGCCCCCTGTTGTGGCGACCCCCCCCCGCCGACACCCCGCCAAAAGTGGCGGCTCGGCGGCGTTTCGGCCGCGCGCTGCCCGGGCTGTGGAGGGATCCGGCGGCGAGGGACTCGGGTCGGGCATCCTTCCCCAATGGGACGAACCGCGCCGCTACCCGCCCACCTCGAAGGCCGCGCCTTTCACGTCGACGAGGCTCGCGCCGCTGGTGTGAGCCGGTCGCGTACTCGAGCGAGCGACCTCGACCGGCCGTTTCGCGGCGTGCGTGCGCCGCATGAGCCGCAGTCAGTGCTGACTCGGTGCGAGGCCTATGCGGTCCGGATGACCGCCAGCCAGTACTTCAGCCACGCCACCGCCGCGCTGCTCCAGGGCCTGCCGGTTGCTGCCCGCGGGGCAAGTCCGAGCATCCACGTCACATCGACCGGGATCCGCGAACCCCGCATGCTCGGCGTATTCGGGCACGTTGGGCAGCCCGGCGTGCGAATTATCGAAGTCGATGGTCTGCGGATGTCGCATCCGATCGATACGTGGTGCGCGCTCGCGTCATCGGTCTCGATCGAGGATCTCGTATTGCTCGGCGATGCGCTCGTGCGCCGCAAAAACCCGCTCGCGACAATGGGCGAATTGGGGGAGGCCGTCGCGGCGTTCCGAGGGCATCGGGGCGTTCGCAAGCTTGCGGCGGCTCTCGCCCTCGTGAGGCCGGGGACCGACTCGCCGCCCGAGGGTCTCATTCGACTCATGCTCGCGCGGGCCGGATTGCCCGAGCCGATCGTGAACTTCGTGATCGTCAACAGCGCTGGCGAGTTTCTCGCGCTCGGTGATCTCGCCTACCCCGAGTATCGAATCCTTATCGAGTACGACGGTGAATACCACTTCGGCAACGCCGAACAAGTGCACCACGACATCGACCGCCTCGAGGGCGTGATGGCTGACGATTGGCGGGTCATCCGCTTCAACAGGACGCATTTGCCGCGCGAGGCGCACGTTGCGGCGACGGTGCGAAACGCACTGCTTGCGCGCGGGTGGCGCCCGTAACTGCCCGCGCGCGCCCGAGCGATCGCCGAGCCTCCACCTGTGGCGGGCACAAGGCGCCGGCAACCCGCCAATACTGGAGGTTCGACTAAATGTAGCGGCCCAAACGATCGCCGAGCCTCCAGTTGTGGCGGGCAGGGGTCGCCGGCGAGCCGCCACAGGTGGAGGCTCGGCGAAAAGCAGGCG
>JANNCX010000263.1:0-3482 GCA_031387145.1 Salinibacterium sp. | reverse complement strand
GCATCGCCGCGTTGTACGCGATCTCGACACAACACTTGCTCGACGCCAACGGGCTCTCGTGGGAGTCGATCATCTACCCCGGCAACGTTCTCTCGATTCCGGGAGGTTCAATTGCTTCCGTTCCCAGCGGAGACATCACAGGACTGACCGCCGAAATGCGCGCCAATGCGGCAATTATTGTGCAAGTCGGGCGTGACCTGGGCGTGCCCGACTACGGAATCATCATCGCGCTGGCCACGGCAATGCAAGAGTCGAGTTTGCGCAACATTAACTGGGGCGATCGTGACTCGGTCGGGCTCTTCCAGCAGCGGCCGAGTTCGGGCTGGGGATCGATCGAACAACTCACGACGCCCACGTATGCAGCCCGACTCTTCTATGGCGGCCCGAGCAACCCGAATGTCGGGCGCACTCGAGGCCTCTTGGACATCTCGGGGTGGCAATCGCTCAGTGTTACTCGCGCCGCGCAAGCCGTGCAGATTTCCGCTTACCCCGATGCCTACGCCAAGTGGGAATCGTCGGCTCGAATGTGGTTCGCGGAACTGACCTAACCCTCGCTGTGCCGTGTCGAGTGCTGCCCGTTGGGTGGATGAACTTTAGACTCTCACGGTGAGCGTCAACACCACCGACCCGATGATCGGTCGTCTTCTCGACGGCAGGTATCAGATTCGCTCACGAATCGCTCGCGGTGGAATGGCAACGGTTTACCTTGCAACCGACTTGAGGCTCGAGCGTCGAGTCGCGATCAAGATCATGCACAGCCACTTGGCCGACGACAGCCAATTTAGGGAACGCTTCATTCAGGAGGCACGATCCGCGGCGCGCTTGGCTCACCCCAACGTTGTGAATGTCTTCGATCAGGGCCAAGACAGCGACATGGCCTACCTCGTGATGGAGTACCTCCCGGGAATCACGTTGCGCGACTTGTTGCAAGAGCACAAAATCCTGACAACCGAGCAAACCCTCGACATCCTCGAGGCCGTGCTTGGTGGGCTCGCGGCCGCACACAAGGCCGGCATTGTGCACCGGGACCTCAAGCCCGAAAACGTGCTCCTAGCCGACGACGGCCGCATCAAGATCGGCGACTTCGGACTCGCTCGAGCAGCGAGCGCGAACACCGCAACTGGTGCAGCGCTACTCGGGACGATCGCGTACCTCTCCCCCGAGCTCGTTACTCGCGGAGTAGCGGATGCTCGCAGCGACATCTATGCCGTCGGCATCATGATGTACGAAATGCTCGTCGGCGAACAGCCGTTTGTCGGCGACCAGCCCATGCAGATCGCGTACCAACACGCCAACAACGTGGTTCCGAGCCCGAGCGAAACGAATCCGAAGGTGCCAGCCGAACTCGACGAGCTCGTGTTGTGGGCAACGGCTCGCGACCCCGATCAACGACCCCGAGACGCGCGCATGCTCCTCGACCAGCTTTTCGCGATGCACTCCGCACTCATGACGTCTGATCCAACGACATCGCCGATCACGCAGCGAACCATGGTGCTCGGGACGGCAGCGAGCGCGGCACGGTCGAACCCGACCGACGAAACGCAAGTCATCGGCTCGAGACCGGTGCAGGAGGTCGCGGTTGCCGAGGCAATTAGCCCTACGCAAGCAGCGACCCACCGTCGAAACGTCCGTCGGCGGTGGACAATCGGTGTCTCTGCAGCTCTTGTGGCTCTCGCCATTGCAATCGGGTGGTATTTCGTCGCGGGTCCCGGCTCGAAAGTCGCTTTGCCCAGCGCGATCGCCGGAATGTCGGTTGAAGAGGCAACAGCGGCACTCACCGAGCTTGGACTCGTCGTCAATGTCACGACAGGCAGCACGGACGATCCCATCATTGCCGTCGGGCTCGTAGCCGACACGGATCCACCGCTCGGCTCCTTCGTGGCCAAGGGCTCCGAAGTGCAACTGCTCGTGTCCACGGGTCCGAAGCCACTTACGGTGCCCGCATTCGTCGGAATGACAGAGGATCAAGCGCGGGAAGCGATCGCTGCGGCACCGTTCACGCTCGCCGAGCCGATCATCCGTCAATTCGACGCAACTGTTCCCGTCGGGATCGTGATCGATGCGCTCGGTGCGGACGGCACGACGATCATTGGTCGCGAGTCCTACGGCGAGCTGCAACCCGTCACGCTCGTCGTGTCGGCGGGCGCGCTGCCAAATCTCGCGGGGCTAGCGGTCGACGAGGCCACGACGATTCTCGCAAACGCCGGCCTGACTGTCGGGGCAATCAACGCCGCGGAGTTCAGCGACACGGTGCCCGCGGGCGCCGTGCTCCGCGCTCAATCCGCCGACGGAACTTCGCCCGTGCGAGTGGGCGACACGGTCGACCTCATCACGTCACTTGGCGTCCAGCTCGTGACGATCCCCGACGTCGTCGGCCAGTCATGGGCGGATGCCAAACAGCAGCTTCTCGATGCGGGCTTCAACCTCGACTACAACATCTTCGCCGACGCCGCACCCGAACTATTTACCGTGAGCGTACTCACACCAGACGGGGGTACAGACGCACCCAAGGGCAGCACCGTGAAGGTCAACTTCACGTCATAGGCGAGTCGGCCTAGAACGCCGTGAGCTCCTCGGCAACGAGGAACGCGAGCTCTAGGGACTGCATGTGATTGAGGCGCGGGTCGCACAACGACTCGTAGCGCGTCGCGAGTGTCGCCTCGTCGATCTGCTCGGACCCGCCCAAGCACTCCGTGACGTCGTCACCCGTGAGCTCGATGTGGATGCCGCCCGGGTAGGTTCCCGCAGCTCGATGCGCCTCGAAGAAACCCTTCACTTCGTCGACGACATCGTCGAACCGGCGCGTCTTGTACCCGTTGGGCGTCGTGAGTCCATTGCCGTGCATGGGGTCAGACACCCACAGTGGAGTCGCGTCCATGCCCTTGATTGCTTCGAGAAGCGGCGGCAGGGCATCCCGAACCTTGCTTGCACCCATTCGAGTGATGAAGGTGAGGCGGCCTGGCTCGCGGTCGGGATCGAGCTTGTCGATGAGTTGCTTCATCGTCTCAGGCGTCGTTGACGGTCCGAGCTTTACGCCGATCGGATTGCGCACGCGCGAGAAGTAGTCGACGTGTGCGCCGTCGAGATCGCGGGTGCGCTCGCCGATCCACAAGAAGTGAGCGCTCGTGTTGTACGGCGTTCCCGTTCGTGAGTCGATTCGTGTCATGGGCCGCTCGTAATCCATGAGCAGCCCCTCATGGCTTGAGTAGAACTCGACGCGCTTGAGCTCATCAAAGTCAGCGCCGGCCGCCTCCATGAACTTGATCGCGCGGTCGATCTCGCCAGCGACCTTTTCGTAGCGGTGGTTGGCGGGGTTCGACGCGAATCCGCGGTTCCACGAGTGGACTTGGCGCAGGTCGGCGAACCCACCTTGAGTGAATGCTCGAACCAGATTGAGAGTGGATGCTGCGGTGTGGTACCCCTCGACGAGGCGACGGGGGTCAGCCTCGCGCGACTCCGGGGTGAAGTCGAATCCGTTGACA
>JANNCX010000095.1:0-6118 GCA_031387145.1 Salinibacterium sp. | reverse complement strand
TGTCCCCGTGCGCTTAAGCGCACGGGGACAATGTGGATGCCCTCGTTCTCGAACGCGTCGAGCTCGAGATCGGGCTGGCCGGCCCACCCCACCCAAGCGCCCACTGCGTCGCGCATGACGGGCTCGAGTGCCGTGACGAGCCCCCCAGGGGAGGTCGCCCAGCTTGAGATGCCCTCTGCGTCTGTCACACGATCGACGGGGAGCCGATTGGACACGACGACAAAGTCGTACTCTCGAGGTGCCGCGCCCAGAGGTTGTGTCACCTCGCCCACGGTATCAGGGCGCACGTGTGGCGGCCTCCACGCCTAGGGTAGAAGCCACCGTCACCCTGGCCGAGAGGCACGATCATCCCTATCTCCGACAACGCGATCTACCGCAACGGTGTGCGCGAAGCGCGCCCCGTCACTCTCGACCAAACGTTCGAGGAGCTCCGTGACAACGGTGGCTTTGCGTGGATCGGCATGTACCGCCCGACGGAAGCGGAAATTCGATCCGTCGCTGACGAGTTCTCGCTGCATCCGCTCGCTGTGGAAGACGCCCTCAAGGGACACCAACGACCCAAGCTCGAGCGCTACGGCGAAGTGCTCTTTGTCGTGTTGCGCTCTGCTCGGTATTTGGATGCACCAGAAGAGGTCGAGTTCGGTGAAGTGCACCTTTTCATCGGTCCGAACTTCGCCATCAGCGTGCGGCACGCTGAGTCACCCGACCTCGGCAGAGTGCGCAAGCGCCTCGAAGCGAACCCTGAATTGCTGGGCCTCGGGCCTCAAGCGATTCTCTACGCCGTGTTTGACGAGGTTGTCGACGAATACCAACCGGTCATTGCGGGTCTCGAGAACGACATCGACGAAATCGAAGACCAGATCTTTCGGGGAGACCCCGCGGTCTCTCGCCGCATTTACGAGCTCGCGAGCGAAGCCATGGAGTTCGAACGCGCGACGCTTCCGCTCGTGTCGATGGTCCAATCGATAGAAGCAGGGTTCGAAAAGTACGCGGTGCACGAAGAACTGCAGGCGGATTGGCGCGACGTGCTTGACCACACTCACAAGACCGTCGAACGCGCCGAGTCGTTTCGAGCACTCTTGCAAAACGCTCTCACGGTGCAATCGACACTCGTGATGCAAGCGCAAAACGAAGAGATGCGCACGATGTCGCGAACAAGCATCGAGCAAGGCGAGCAAGTCAAGAAGATCTCGTCGTGGGCGGCAATCCTCTTTGCACCCGCGCTCGTCGGCACGATTTACGGCATGAACTTTCGGTTCATGCCCGAACTCGATTGGCCGCTCGGCTATCCGTTCGCTCTCACCCTCATGCTCACGTCGGGCGGCATTCTGTACCTGGTTTTCAAGCGTCGGGGCTGGATCTAGCCCGCGGCGTGTTGGCCGCCGCGCGTGCATCCTGTCGTCCAGAATTGGCTTGTGGCCGAACACAGCGTCGATGCACCCGACCAGCAGGCTCTCTACGAGCTCATGCGTGAGCGTCTTTTCGAGCTTTTCGGCCCCGGCGGAAGCTTTCGAATCACTCTCGGTCGTGCAACATCGGACGACGCGGTTTTCGTCTCCACCGTCGCCGACACGATCTCGTGGGAAGTCGCGAGTAGCTTGGTCGCTCCGCGAACCGAGCGCGCACGTCGCGTCGCTGACAGCGCGCAACTCACCGCAGAGCACGAAGCTCTGTGGCGCCACGTCGAGACCGAGCTGCTCATTCGCCGAACGGGCCCCGACACTCTCGAGGTAGACGCTCCTCTGCGAAGCCCGTCGCTCGCTCAAACCCTCACGACTCAAAAGTCGACGAGCCGCGCGGCTTAAGTCGTCGCGGGCACGAGTCCGAGCGATCGAGCTCGACGCGTTCGATTGACCGCGAGGAGGGTGAGCAGCACGCTTGCCACTCCGAAGCCCGCGAGAATCGCGACTGCCGAAATCACGCCGGCCGGATTGCCGCCCGCGATGATTCCTTGCATCCCTTGCACGGCGTACGTGAGCGGCATGAACGGACTCACGACTTGGAAGGGCGACGCGAGCAACTCGATGGGGTAGATGCCACCCGTCGACGTCACTTGCACCGCGAGCGCGAAGAGCGAAACGACGAGGCCCGCGCGCCCAAGACCGATCGTGAGCAAGTAGTGGAATGCCGTGAAAGAGACAGCAGTCAGTAGCGAGAATGCGAGCGTCGCGGGCAACAGACTCCACGCAACACCGAGCGCGAGGTGAAGCAACGCGACGAGCAAAACGGCTTGCGCCCCCGTCACGAGACTTGCCCGCAGGATCGCGGATGCCACAACGCGCGAATTGCGCGCGGTCGACGTCAAGGTGCGCTTCGCAACGGGCTGAAGTAGCAGGAATACCGCGAGCGCACCGACCCACAGGCCCAGGGGCACGAGGATGGTCGCGACGGCCTGCCCGACTTGCGACACGGCGTTGTCGGTGCTGACCGTAAGTCCAACCGGGTCTGAAGCAACCTCGGCCGACGTGATCGCGGCGCTCTCGTCGGTCGCGGGAATTTGGTCCGCGCCCGATCGAAGGCCGCCCGCGAGATCGCCGGCTCCCGTCGCGATGCCCGATGCTCCCGTAACGAGTTCACTTGACCCTGCCGCGAGAGCGGATGCGCCATCCGCGCTTTGCGCGATACCGGACTGCACGCCCGCAATGCCGGTCGCTGCGCTCGACGCGAGCGTCGGGCCGCCCGCCGCGGTCGCCGCGAGGCCATCAACGATGCCTTGGAGTTGTGCCGCGAGAGCGGGGTCGAGGCTCGCTTGAAGTGCTGGGTTGAGGCCCGAAAGCCCTGCCGAGAGTTGGGAGACGCCAGTCGTGTAGCTCGAGATGCCCGTGCTGAGCTGCGAGAGGCCGACCGCGCCGTTCTCGAGCTGCGAGAGTCCACCCGCTAACGAGTCGACGCCGTCGGTGTACTGGTCGAGGCCCGTCGATAGGGCGCTTGCTCCGTTGCTCAACTGAGTCGCGCCATCCGCTGCGAGAGTGAGCGAGGTGCCGAGCTCACCCATGCTCGAATAGATTCCGCCGATGTATTGCGCCGTAATGGCGTTGCCGAACGTGTCGGCCATCGTCTGGCCCACGACTTGAGCTACCGAGCCCGTCAAATAGCTGTGTGCGTCGTCGGTGCGAATCGCGATGTCCGCCTTCTGCGGGTCATCCCCGGAGATCGACAGAATCGAGGTCGAGAAGTTGCTCGGCACCGTAAGGATCGCGTAGACCTCGCCCGACGCAAGAAGCGCCTCGGCGGCATCCGCATTCGTAATCGTCCACTCGAAACCCTCGGAGCCCGTGAGTTCAGTCACGAGTTGACGGCCCGCGAAGACGTTCGTCTCGGTGCCGTCTGCAGAAGTCAGTACTTGAAGGGTGTCTTCGTTGACGATCGCGACGGGAATGCTGTCGAGTGCGTCGTCACCGCCACCGATCGCGCCAACGAAGAGTCCCGCGAAAGCGAGAGGAACGAGCACGACGGCGGCGAAACCGCCCCAACGGAGCCACTTGCGATTCATCGGACGAGTCCTTCCGGGGAGAGAGAGTAGAGGTCTATTTCGACGAGTGCGCGAGAGCCAGTTGAGCCAACGCTCGTGGCTCGCGCCGGAATCGGAGTTCCCACGACGACCGTCGTTGTCGCGGGTGCGAGCTGGAGAACGGCCCTGAAGAACGCGACTTCGTCTTGCTCAATCGCAAACGAATCGAGTTGGTCGAGCATGACGACGGGAGTGCGCTCGGCGAGAGCGACGGCCGCGAGCGCTACCGCTCGTTCGAGCTGCGGCAACTCAGTGAGCGTGCTCGACGCGCGCACAGGCACCGTCGCGCGAGCAGACGCCGCCTCGAGTGCTGTGTTGACTCGCGCGAGCCAGCGCACAGCCGATCGGTTCGCCGAGAACGCGCGGTACCACGGCAGCGTCATCTCGAGCCGCTCGGTCAGGAGCTGACCGATCGTGACTCTCGTCTCCGACCGCCCTGCTCCCCCGACGTCGGCGAGAGCCACGAGGGTGCGAACCTTGGCAGACTCAGAGGAGAGCGGATGCCCCGCAACCTGCCCCCGCCCAGACACCGCATCGAGGCGACCAGAGAGCGTTGCCGCGACAAGCCGTCGATCGAGGGGGTCACCGCTCGCGATCACGATCGCACCTCGAGGAACCGCAATGGATAGTGGCCCGACCTCGTGCTCGTGCGATCCGCACACGAGGTATTCGGCGCTCAGTGCGACGTCACCTTCCGCGAGCGCCCAGTCCACGGCGTGCCGGTGCTCGCGCAGCGCTTCACCTTCGATGTCAAACTTCGGCAAAACGCGGCCGAGCCACGCGGGCATCCACCAGGCTGCCTTGCCAAAGAGAGTCATGAGGGCGGGGCCGAGGGTCATGCGCACGAGGAACGCGTCGAACGCGATTCCAACTGCGAGCCCGAGTGCGATGGGCTTGATCGTGCCCCCGCCGTCGGGTACGAATGCGAAGAAGACGAAGAACATGATGAGTGCCGCGGCCGTCACGACGCGAGCTCCCGACGCGAAGCCCGCCCTGATCGCGAAGCGCGCGTCGCCCGTTTTGACGAATTCCTCGCGCATTCCTGCGACAAGAAAGACCTCGTAGTCCATCGCTAGGCCGAACAACACGGCCATGAGGATGATGGGCATGAAACTCAGAATGGGTCCGGGATTTTCGACCGAGAGAAGCTCGCCGAGCCACCCCCACTGGAAAACCGCGACAACGACACCGAACGCCGCGGTGACGGAAAGCAAGAACCCGAGCGCCGCCTTGATCGGCACGAGCACGGATCTAAACACGGCCATGAGCAGCACAATCGAGAGACCGACGACGATAAGCCCGAACGGAACGAGCGCGTTCGAGAGTCGATTTGAGATGTCGATCCCGACGGCCGTCGAACCCGTCACCGAGATCGGGGTGTCGAATCGCGCCTCGATGCTGGGGGCGAGGTCACGAATCGTCTGAACGAGTTGCTTCGTCTCGATCGAGTCGGGGGCACTCGAGGCGACGACTTGAATGATCGCGGTGTCGAGTCCCTCATCGGGGAATCCCTGCGACACGTACTCGACGCCGTCGAGCGCGCGTAGCTCGTCGCCGATCGCGTCGAGGTCGTCGAGAATGTCGATCGTCTGAGTGATGTCGACGGCGACGATGAGGGGTCCGTTGTAGCCCGCGCCGAAGCCCTCTGTCACGAGGTCGTATGCCTGGCGCTGCGTCGAACCTGCGGGCTCGGATCCGCCGTTGGGCAGATTAAGGTCAAGGCTCAGCGCGGGAATTGCGAGCGTGCCGAGAATCGCGACGACCCCGATTGACGCAAGTACGGGGCGCTTCATGACTCCCGTGACCCACGTGAGTCCCATTGTCGGGCCGCTTTCACCGCGAGCGCGTTTCGCCGCACGCGAGTTTGGCTTGGGTGCGAGTCGACCCTTTGCGAGGCCCATGAGCGCGGGAAGAAGAGTGGTCGCAACTCCGATCGCAATGAGTACCGCGACGGCCGCGCCGACGCCCATGACCGACAGGAACGGGATGCCCACCACGAGTAGGCCGAGCAGGGCGATGATGACCGTGAGCCCGGCAAACACGACGGCACTACCCGCGGTGCCGACGGCCATGGCGGCGGAATCCTCGGGGTCTTCGCCCGCCGCGAGTTGCGTTCGGTGCCTCGACAGGATGAAGAGCGCGTAGTCGATACCCACCGCGAGACCGATCATGAGTGCCAGGAGCGGAGCCGAACTCGAGACGGTCGTGAACGCTGAGAGCGCCGTAATCGCGCCCATGACGATCCCGACACCCAAGAGCGCCGAGAGCAAGGGCATGCCAGCGGCGAGAAGTGACCCGAATGTGATGACGAGCACGACACCCGCGAAAATCACGCCAAACAACTCGGTAATTGTGAGGCCGACGGTGTTGTCTTGAAAGACTTGTCCACCGAACTCAACAGTGAGGCCCGCGTCACGCCCGATGTTCGCCGTCGCCGTGAGCTCGTCGACTGTCTCGACCGTGACGTCTGACGATGGACCATCGAACTGCACGCGAATGAGCGCCATGTTCTCGTCGGTTGAGATCGCATTACCCGCGTACTCGCTAAAGGGACTCGTGGCGGATTCGACCCCGTCGACCCTTTCGATCGCGGTCGCGAGTTGCTCG
>JANNCX010000174.1:0-2443 GCA_031387145.1 Salinibacterium sp. | reverse complement strand
CCGGTCCCGTGCGAGGGAGCGTGATGATTCCCGTTGCCTCGGCGATCGTGCGGGCATCCACGAACCGCAAGAGTCCTTCGCGTCCGTTTCGGCGACCAAGACCCGATTGCTTCATGCCGCCCATGGGAGCGTCAACGCTACCGAAGCTGCCACGGTAGCCCTCGTTGATGTTGACGCTGCCGGCGTCGAGAAGCTCGGCCATGCGGCGCGCTCGGCGACGTGATCCGCTGAAGATCGAGGCGTTGAGGCCGAATTCTGTCGCATTTGCCGCTGCGATCGCTTGGCTCTCGTTGTCGACCACCGTGATCGCGACGACAGGGCCGAACGACTCGTTTTCGAAGAAGTCCATGTCGGGAGTTACGCCCGTGAGTACCGTGGGCGCATAGAAGTAGGGGCCGAGTTCGGGTCGGGGCTCGCCGCCAGCGAGCACGGTTGCACCCTTTGCGACGGCGTCGTCGACGGTTGCTTGCACGCGCGCGAGCTGGGCGGCACTAGCGAGCGAACCGATGTCGATCGTGTAGTCGAGAGCCGGGCCTTGCTTGAGCGCCTTGACGGTCGCGACGAATGAATCAGTGAATTCGGCAGCGACGGTGCGATCGACATAAATGCGTTCGATTGACACGCACAATTGGCCCATCGACGAGAAGCACGAGTACACGGCATTTGCCGCGGCCGTCGTGGGTGAGACGTCGTCGAGCACGATGAGCGGGTTCTTTCCGCCCAGCTCAAGGGATGCCCCGACGAGCCGCCCAGCGGCACGCACCCCGACGCTAGTTCCCGTCGCAGTGGACCCCGTGAAGCACACGTAGTTGCTCGAGTCGACGATTGCGTTGCCGACAGTTTCACCCGGTCCAGCGAGGATCGCCCACAGCGAGGAAGGGACTCCCGCGTCGATGTATGCGCGACGAACCGCGAGCATGCTCGTCGCAGTCTGGTTGTCGATCTTTTGAACGACCGCGTTGCCTGCCGCGAGAGCCGGCACGATGTCCATGATGCCCAGCGCGATGGGAAAGTTCCACGGCGTAATGACGCCAACGATGCCCTTGGGCGAATAACTCACGCGCGACTGGAAAACGAATGGAATCGCGCCAGCGCGCCGCTTTGTCGCGAGCACGCGTTTTGCCGAGAGCGCGTAGTACCGCGTGATCGACGCGCACTGAAAGAGTTCTTCGAAACCGGAACCGCGCGCCTTTCCCGTCTCGAGTTGCACGAGGTCGAGGATCTGCTCCCGGCGCTCAAGTAGCAGGTCGTGCGCCTTGAGTAGCACGCGGCGGCGGTGCGCTGGGCTCGTTGCGCGCCAGGCGGCTTGGCTGACGCGAGCGGATGCCACGGCATCCGTCACGTCGCCAACCGTACTGATCGGCAGCTCGTGTAGCGCGACTCCCGTGAAGGGCGCGATGACGGTCGCGGTCGCGCCGCTCGAGGTGGACAGATCACTCATCAGCTCGGCGCTGAGCGACCCGGTGACTGTTGTTGCGGACATGACGACAGCCTACGCGCGTGGCCTCGCACGAGCACTCCCGCCGCGGCACAACTAGGAGGCATGCTCTCGCTCGAACTCCTTCGCGACCTCACGCAGCGCGCCGACGACGGCGCGAACCGACGGGCGCTCGGCCCGATCCGGGCGCGTAAGGGCCGTGATGAGTCGAGATGCGCGCACGCCCACGAGCGGTCTCGTCATGAGCCCGTTTTCGCGATCGCGCGTCGTGAAGCGCGGGAGAATCGCGATGCCGTGCCCGCTCGCTACGAGCGACTCAACGATGCCGTTGTCGCCAATGCGCTGAGCGATTCGGGCCGACGTGCCATTTGAGGCCTCGATACCGCGCAAGATGCGGTCGAACGGGAGGCCCGCAGGAACGCCGATCCACGTCTCGTTTATGAGGTCAGCGGGCCGAAGCGAGCTCTTCGCGCCGAGCGGGTGGCCTTCGGGCAACGCAACATCGAGGGGCTCTCGCATGAGTTCGACAACGCTCAAGCGGCGCTCCGTCCAATCCGGCAGGATGCCCGGCGAGTCCGCTACGACGATGTCGAAGTCCGCCGTGTGATCGGCGAGCGCTTTCGCTTGGCCGTCGAGGTCGCTGCACGTGAGGGAGAGACCGGGCATGCCGTTGACGGCCGTGAGGAGACCGGGCAGGAGCATTTGCCCGCCCGTAGCGAAGACCGTGAGCGTGACTTCGCCGCGCGGTTGGGACCGGAAATTTTGCCAGACTGCCTCTGCTCGTTCGATCGCTGTAGCGACGTCCCGAGCCGTGCGCGCGAGTTCGCGGCCCGCGGAAGTGAGCACAATGCCGCGGCCCGAGCGTTCCGTGAGGGGCACGCCAGCCTCACGCTCGAAGATCTTCAATTGCTGCGAAACGGCCGACGCCGTGCGCCGCGTTGCGGCTGCAACCGCAGTGACTGACCCGCGCTCCGCGAGCTCGCGCAAGAGTTCGAGTCGTTTGCC
>JANNCX010000168.1:0-3255 GCA_031387145.1 Salinibacterium sp. | reverse complement strand
TGTTTAACACGTCGCCAAACGCCTCAAAGCCGACCTTCGCATACAGAGGCGCGATGTATTGCTGTGAGTGCAGCATCATGGGCTCGCCGGCAAAGTCCTCGAAGACGCGGGCCAATAGCAACTGGGCGAGGCCCTCGCCCCGACGATCCGCTCGCACCACGACGCGACCCACTACGAGGTGTGCATCTCGGTGCTCGGCCTGCTCGTCGAACAGCACGCGCAGGTACGCGGCTGTGCCCGAGGCATCCACGATGAAGTAGTGCTTTGTCGTCGACTCTTGGTCGCGATTATCGAGTTCTTCTTCGTCGATCTCTTGCTCGAGATAGAAGACATCCGTGCGCAACTTGAGCAACGAATAGAGCTCGTCGGTGGTGAGTTCACCCCACGGCTTCGCGATCACGGAACAATCCAGCACAATCGCGAGTTTAATGCTGAGTAAGAGATCTTCCCCGCCAAAGGAGTGACGATGACGTACAAGGTAGCCAAGACCGACGAAGAGTGGCGCGCTGAGCTGACGCCCGACGAGTACGCGGTTTTACGCAAAGCGGCAACCGAGCGGCCGTGGACGGGTGCGCTCCTCGAAGAGGACCGCGAGGGCGTCTATAAGTGCAAGGCGTGTTCGCAAGAGCTGTTCCGAAGCACTGCGAAGTTCGACTCGCACTGTGGATGGCCGAGCTTCTATATTCCGTCGGAGAAAGACGCCGTCGAGCTCGTCAAGGACTCGACCCTCGGCATGACGCGAGTCGAAGTTCTCTGCGCCAATTGCGGCTCGCACTTGGGTCACGTTTTCGACGATGCCCCGCAAACGCCCACGGGCGATCGGTTCTGCATGAACTCGGTATCGCTCTCATTCGAAGCAGCCGAGTGACGCTAGTCGACTCGGTTCGGCGTCGGCGGTCGCACCCTCGAGTGACGGCCGACGCCCCCGATCACGCCGCGCTTCTGCCGCTCGTCGAAGCCGCTGCGTCGACTGCCGATCACGGAGCGCTTCGCCCGTGGCGACTCATCGAGTTGCGCGGCGCCGCTCGCGAGCGCCTTGGTGACGCGTTCGTCGCCGCGAGCGGGCTGGTCGATACCGAGGCCGACACTTTGCGCGCGAAGCCTCTCCGCGCGAGCCTGCTCATTGCGATCGTCGCGCGCCACGAGCCGAGCTTCAAGGTGCCCGAGTGGGAACAGGATGCCGCGGCATCCGGCATCGCACACATGCTGAGCCTGCTGCTCGCCGATGCGGGCTGGGGCGTCTTCTGGCGCACTGGACCCCTCACGCGCACGGATCCCGTGCGACTCGTGCACCGCCTTGCCGACAACGAAAAACTAATGGGCTGGCTTTACGTCGGCGGGATTGCCGACAAGACCAAGCCCGAAGGCAAAGCGCGATTCGACCCCGAGGCTTACCTCTCGGTGCTCTGAGTCGCGCGCGTCGAGACAGCGACGAGGGCTACGGCGACGAGCGTGAGCGCGGCGCCCACGACAGTCTGGACCGTGAGTGGATGCCCCGCCGCGGGCACCACGAGGTCGAGCACGACCGACGTGAGCAGTTGTCCCGCAATTGTGCCGAGCGCGAGAAGCAGCACTCCCGTGACGGGGACCACGAGCACCGCGAGCGCGATGAACATCGCGCCGACAAGCCCGCCGAGGTAGAGCACTAGGTTCGCCGGTAGTGCAGCGGGCCACCCCGCCCACACGCTGTGCACGAGCGTCGCGATGAGCAGCACGGAAGTGCCGACGAGAAAGTTGACGAACGTCGCGGTTGCCGCTGATCCACTCGCTTCGCGAATCTGCCCGTTGACCGCTTGCTGCCACGCGATGCCGATGCCGGCGAGAAAGGGGAGGGCGAGCATCCAGACCGCAAAGTGGCCCCCGAGTTGGCTCGAGCCTGCGAAGATCACGGCCGCGAGCGCGAGCAATGCGCCGACGACGCGCAAGGCCGTGACGGGTTTGGGCGCCATGGTGCCGAGACCGCGGCGATCAATGAGCGTGCCGCTGAGCGTCTGGCCGGCGACGACCGCGATCGAGAACAGCGCGACGCCGAGCACCGCCGCGACCATGCCTTGCGTGAACACGAGGTAGGCACCGCACGCGCCGCCCAAGACGTAGGGCCACGGGATGCTACGGTCCCTGAGCCCACGCGCGACCACCCCGATACCGCGCCTGCCCCGCGGCAAAAACAGCAGAGCTGCGATCACGATCGCGAACCCGATCGAGAAGGAGATGAAGGCTGCAAGCACACCGTCGCCGAGTTCTAACGAGAGCGCCCCGTTGATACGAGTCTGAGTCGCAACGCCCGCGCCGCACACGAGCGTGCCGCCAATCGCGAGCGCCATCGTCGTGCGCGAATACGTCCGTGGAAAACGGGGCAGTGTGGTCATGGCTAAAATGTACTTCGGTCCACGCCTCCTTAGCTCAGTTGGCCAGAGCACCGCTCTTGTAAAGCGGGGGTCATCGGTTCGAATCCGATAGGGGGCCCTAGAAGTTGCATTGGCTGGTCGAGTAGCGCCCTCCGTGGCGCGTATCGAGACCTCGAGCCTGCTCTGCCCGGGGTTTGGCATGGCCTTTGTCGTTTTCGCAGCCAAACACGAGTATATCTATTTAGATATACTCTGCTCGGAGGAACTCAATGGCCGCATCGACATTGCTACGTTCATCCCGCCTAACGAGCGGGATCACTCAAGGCGATCTTGCAGCGCGCGCGAAAACGAGCCAGCCGGATATCTCTTCAATCGAGAGCGGGAAGCGTATACCGACCGTCGACACCCTCGAACGTTTGCTTCGCCAGACCGGCCACCGCATCATCGCCGTGCCCGGAGTCGGCGTCGACGCGAGCGAGACGGCCGAGCGAATCACGTCCGCGCGTTCGCGAGACTCGGCCCTGCGTGCGTTCATCGACTACTCCGACGGCCTCGCCGCAGCCAAGGGAGTCGACCGCGTCGTGCTCACGATCGCCGAACCGCACCGGACCGGATCGCTGGCCTGGGATGCCGCACTCGCCGCCCTCGTCGACTACCGGCTCGGACAGTCCAAGCTGCCCAAGCCCGACTGGATCAGCGCGCCCTCCCGATACCTCGGCGAAGCTCAGTCGCCGCAGCTGAGCGAGTACGACCTCGAGCCCGACCTTGCGAATGTACCGGCCGAGTTTCGTCGCCGGAATGTCTTGATCGAACGCTCGACACTTGAGAGTGTGTAAATCATGCAGCTCGACCGACAGGACTTGATCGATGTCCGCGGTCGTGTCTCGATCGAAGGCCGTCGATCAAG
>JANNCX010000147.1:0-2355 GCA_031387145.1 Salinibacterium sp. | reverse complement strand
TATGTTTAAGGCATGAGTCCATCAGGTGCCCCGATTGAGAACTTCTACAGCGTGATTCCTGCCGGCGGTATCGGCTCGCGGTTGTGGCCGTTGTCGAGAGCGGATGCCCCCAAGTTCTTGCACGACCTGACCGGTTCGGGGCAAACACTCTTGAAAGACACGTGGGACCGACTCGTTCCGCTCTCGGGAAAAGACCGGATCATGGTCGTCACGGGCAGGGCACACCGCGCCGCGGTAGAAGCACAATTGCCCGAGCTCTCCGACCCCAACGTCGTGCTCGAGAGCGAGCCTCGTGACTCGTCGGCCGCGATCGGCCTTGCCGCCGCGATACTGCTCAAGCGTGAACCCGATGTCGTCATCGGTTCGTTCGCGGCGGATCACGTGATTCGAGATACGCGGGGGTTCCGCCGCGCGGTCCAAGAGGGCGTTGCCGTGGCCAACGCTGGATACATCGCAACGATCGGAATCACTCCCACCGAACCCGCCGTCGGGTTCGGGTACATCCACTGCGCTGGCGAGATGTCGATTAAGGGCGCTCCACACGCGGTCGCCGTCAAGTCGTTCGTCGAGAAGCCCGACCTCGCGACCGCCGAGCGCTACGTTGCCGATGGCGACCATTTGTGGAACGGCGGCATGTTCATCGCCCGGGCGGATGTTCTGCTCAAGCAAATCGGCGAGTCCGACCCCGCGCTCCTCGAGGGACTCACGGAACTCGCGGACGCGTGGGACACCCCGCGCCGAGGTGCCGTCGTTGACAAGGTGTGGCCCGCGCTCACGAAGATCGCGATCGACTACACCGTCGCAGAGCCCGCGGCTGCCGCAGGCCACCTCGTCGTAATACCGGGTGACTTCGATTGGGACGACGTCGGCGACTTCGCCTCAATCGCAAAACTTCACTCCGGCGGGCGCAAGTCAGACCTGGCGATCCTCGGCGAAAATGCCCGCGTGCTCGCCGATTCGTCGACCGGAGTCGTCATCAGCCAGAGCGGCCGGCTGATTTCGCTCATCGGCGTGACTGACATCGTTGTTGTCGACACCCCCGATGCCCTACTCGTCACCACGACCGCGAACGCCCAGCGCGTCAAGCTCGTGGTGGATGCACTCAAACTCTCGGGTCGTGACGACGTACTCTGACGAGATTGCTGATTGTAACCATTCGGCGACAGGGACAAATTGCCCTGATGTGAGCGCGTAACATTCGGTAACGTAGGTTTCAACAGCCCCGACACATCCCGTTGGGCACCATCTTGGAGGACACCTTGAGCATTACTACTCGCGGCCGCGTCATTAGCGGCATCGCACTGATCGGAACGAGCGCACTCGTGCTCGCCGGTTGCGCAGCAGCACCGGAAGACAATGGCGGCGACCCAGTCGCCCTTGACTACCTCCCCTGCATGGTTTCCGACGCCGGTGGATTCGACGACAAGTCGTTCAACCAGCTCGGTTTCGAGGGCATCACAGAGGCATCGACCGAACTAGGCGTCGAGGCGATCACCGTCGAGTCAGCGTCAGAGACCGACTACGCACCGAACATCGACAGCCTCGTTGCTCAGGGCTGCGACCTCATCGTGACCGTCGGATTCGCGCTCTCTGCTGCGACTCTCGCAGCGGCCGAAGCTAACCCCGACATCAACTTTGCACTGATCGATGACGCCGCAGACGGCAACTTTGACGGAACGGTCGACTTCCCCAACACGAAGCCGATCGTCTTCAACACAGCTCAGGCCGCGTTCCTTGTCGGCTACGCAGCTGCGAGCTACTCGAAGTCCGGAATCGTCGCAACGTGGGGTGGAATGAACTTCCCGACCGTCGCGATCTTCATGGATGGCTTCTACCAGGGCGTGCAGCACTACAACACCGCGATGGGCACTGACGTCAAGGTTCTCGGCTACGACGGCGACGCCGCGACCGCGACCTTCACGGGTGGCTTCGAAGCTAACGACGTCGCAAAGAGCACCGCTCAGAACTTCATCGATCAGGGTGCAGATGTTCTGCTCCCCGTCGGTGGACCCATCTACCAGAGCGCTGTTGCCGCAATCACCGACTCGGGCAAGGACATCGCCCTTCTCGGTGTAGACGCCGACCTGTTCGAGACTGACCCGTCGACGCAGGACATCATCCTGACGTCGGTGCTCAAGGGCATCAAGACCGCCACGTCGGCTGTCGTCACTGCTGCCGCGACCGGCGACTTCTCGAACGAGGCGTACATCGGAACCCTCGAGAACGACGGAGTTGGATACGCAGAGTTCCACAACTTCGAGGACCTCGTGTCGCCTGACCTCCAGGGTGAGCTCGACGCGATCCAGGCCGGAATCATCGACGGCAGCATTCCTGTCGCTTCGTACCTCGGCTAAC
>JANNCX010000114.1:0-4526 GCA_031387145.1 Salinibacterium sp. | reverse complement strand
CGACGCGCCTGGGCCGAGTGACGTCGGGATCGTCAGCAACATCATCGTCGACCGCGCATTTCACGACGACAGGCGCCACTCCGCGCTCGAACTCACGACGCGCGACGATCTGGCCGCATCGGGTCTCGATACCCCGCACATGATCGCGAATGTGCTTGCGGCTTCGGCGCTCGCGCGCGCGTGCGACGTGTCGCCCGAGGTCGTGCGCGACGCGTTTCTGAGCTTTCGGGTCGACCACCACCGCACCGAAACTGTCGCGCTCCAAGCGGGTGTTTTGTGGGTCAACGACTCGAAGGCGACCAATCCGCACGCTGCATCTGCGTCTCTTGCATCATTCGGTTCCGTCGTGTGGATCGTCGGTGGACTCTTGAAGGGCGTCGACGTTGGAGACCTCGTTGCGGCGCATCGAGGTCGCTTGAAAGCCGCGGTAATTATCGGTGAGGACCGCTCGGCAGTTCTCGCGGCATTCGCACGACACGCGCCCGACGTCGACGTGTTCGAAGTCGTCGCGACCGAAACTAGAGGCGTAATGCCGGAAGCAGTGCGGTTGGCTGCGGCGGTTGCGAGTGAGGGCGACGTTGTGTTGCTCGCGCCGGCAGCTGCATCCATGGATCAATTCGTCGATTATGCGGACCGAGGCACGCTCTTCGCGTCGGCCGTGCTGGAGCTAGTGGGAGGTGCTGAGCGTGACGACACCGCGCACCCCGGCGACTCCGAAGCGCCAGACAGCCGCTAACCCCGCCGCGCGCAAACCAGCCGTCGCGGTGGTGCCCGTCCGTCGAATTTTCGCCGCCGAGAATCGCAACTACTTTCTCCTACTAGGAACGACGCTCTTTCTCGTCGCTTTCGGTCTCGTCATGGTGCTGTCGTCATCCGCGATTGAGTCGAACGTCGACGGCGACGGCTTCTTTGGCCGATTCATGCGCCAAGGTCTCTACGCGATCGTGGGCATCCCGCTCATGCTCGTAGCTGCACGCATGCCAACCCGGTTCTGGAAGCGGTGGGCTTGGCCCGCCTTGCTTCTGGGAGGAGCCCTGCAGCTCATCGTCTTCATTCCCGGACTCGGCGTAGGTTACGGCGGAAACCAGAACTGGATCTCGATCGCGGGCTTCAACGCGCAGCCCTCGGAATTCGTCAAAGTTGCCCTCATCGTGTGGGTCGCGTGGGTTTTGTCGACTAAGCAGGGTTTGCTCGACGACTGGAAGCATGTCGCCCTCCCCATCGGCCCCGTCGCGGGGATCGCGATCTTGTTTGTACTCATCGGTAACGACTTGGGCACCGCGAGCGTCATGGTCATGATCGTGCTGGGGTGCTTGTATTTCGCGGGCGTCCGCCTCCGGTATCTTGCGACGGCTATCGCAGGTATTGCCGTGCTCGCGGTACTCATGGCCTTTGCGAGTCCGTCTCGAGCCGAGCGCATTTCGGTGTGGATGAACGGATGCACGGCCGCCGACTACTCCGGATACTGCTGGCAAGTGCAGCACGGCACGTGGGCTCTCGCCGCGGGCGGGTTGTTCGGTCGCGGCCTCGGTAATTCCACGGCTAAGTGGAATTGGCTTCCCGAAGCCGACAACGACTTCATCTTCGCGATCATCGGCGAGGAGTTGGGGCTCATCGGCGCTCTCGTAGTTCTCGCCTTGTTCATCGTGCTCGCGATTGCGTTCGTGAGGGTCATCCGCTCGACTAAAGACAGTTTCGTGCGCATCACGACCGCTGGTGTCATGGTGTGGGTCATTGGGCAAGCGTTCATCAATATTGCTGTCGTGCTCGGGGTGCTTCCCGTGCTCGGTGTGCCACTTCCGCTCATTTCGGCGGGTGGATCCGCGCTCATCGCGACGCTTCTGGGAATCGGAATCGTCTTGTCGTTTGCACGACAAAAGGTTCGCGATAATGAACCAATGGTCGATAGTCCCGCAGAACGCTCTCGTCGTCTCGCTGCAGCAAGGGCCGGGCGCGCGTGACGACGTTCCTGCTTGCAGGTGGAGGTACGGCCGGGCACGTCAATCCGTTGCTCGCGGTCGCAGACCGTGTTCGAGAGCTGTACCCCGACGCCGTCGTGCTCGTGCTTGGCACGAAAGAGGGGCTCGAGGCGAGGCTCGTACCCGATCGCGGATTCGAACTGCTCACGATCGACCGTTTGCCTTTTCCGCGTCGCCCCAATCGTGCTGCTGTGCGGTTTCCCGGGCGCTTGCAAAAGGCTGTTCACGAGGTGCGCGCGATCATTCGAGATCGCAAGGTTGACGTTGTCGTCGGATTCGGGGGATACGCGGCGGCGCCGGCCTACCTCGCGGCGCGTCAAGAGTCGATTCCGCTCGCGATCCACGAGGCGAACGTTCGACCCGGAATTGCCAACCGCCTGGGCGCGCGGCTCACTCGGTTCGTGGGGGTCGCGTTCCGCGCCACGAGGATCCGGTCAGCGACATGGGTGGGCATGCCGCTGCGACGCGAGATCGAGCAACTCGATCGATTCGAGGCGCGTAAAGCGGGCATCCGACACTTTGGACTGAAGGCGAACAAGCCGACACTGCTTGTCACGGGGGGGTCGTCGGGCGCGCGACGAATCAACGAAACCATCGCGGGATCGATCACGACGATTCTCGGCGCCGGTTGGCAAGTGATTCACCTCACGGGTGAGTTTCGCGACGAAGTGACCGACCCAGGGCTCGACGGATACCTCGTGCTCAAGTATTGCGATCGCATGGAGCTCGCTCTCGCGGTCGCCGACCTATCGCTCGGTCGCGCGGGAACGTCGACGGTCGCCGAGCTCACTGCGCTCGGCATCTCCGCCGTATTCGTGCCCTATGCGGCGGGTAATGGCGAACAACGGCTCAATGCTCGCGAGGCGGTCGACGCGGGCGGGGCGATCGTGGTCGCCGACGCGGACTTTGACGAAGCGTGGGTGACGTCGACGCTCGTCCCGCTGCTCGCAAGCCGCGCGACAATCGCCGATATGGCGGCTCGCATCGCGACTGTGGGAACACTCGATGGCACCGACCGGTTCGTTGCGCTCGTCATGCGCGCGCTCGCTACGACGTAATATTCATTCACGATGATCAAGCCAGACCTGACCTTGCCTCTGCCCTCCCAACTCGGAGCGGTTCACTTTGTGGGAATCGGTGGGTCAGGCATGAGCGGCATCGCGCGGTTGTTCTTAGCGGCCGGCCACGTCGTGTCGGGATCCGACCGTTCTGAGAATCACAACACGCGTGATTTGCGCGAGCTTGGCGCGATCGTGTCGATCGGGCACGACTCGTCAAACCCTGGGCTCGCCGACGCCGATGCCCTCGTCTTCACCGGCGCGCTGTGGCCAGACAACCCCGAATACCTTGCGGCAGTTGAGGGGGGCATTCTCGTATTGCACCGATCCCAAGCACTCGCGTGGCTCGTTGGGTCGAAGCGCCTCGTTGCCGTCGCAGGTGCCCACGGCAAGACGACCTCGACAGGCATGATCATCACTGCTTTGCTCGAACTCGGGGCGGACCCGAGTTTCGTCAACGGTGGCATGATCCAGTCTCTTGGGCTGAGTTCCGCGTTCGGCACGGATGACCTTTTTGTCGTTGAAGCGGATGAATCGGACGGCTCCTTTCTGCTTTACGACACCGCTGTCGCGCTCATCACGAACGTCGACGCCGATCACCTCGATCACTACGGCACGCACGACGCGTTCGACGCCGCTTTCGTCGAGTTTGCCAACAAAGCGCGCGAGGCCGTTGTCATTTCGAGCGACGATCCGGGCGCCGTTCGCGTCACGCGAGCGCTCGATCACAAGAACATCGTGACTTTCGGAGTGGATGCCGGCGCCGACGTTCGACTTCACTCCGTAGTTGCAGGCGCCGGGGTGGCATTCTCGCTCGCGTACCGGGGAGTGGACTACGCGGCTCGACTCGAAGTACCCGGGCGCCACAACGCCCTCAATGCCGCGGGTGCGTTCGCCGTACTCGTGGGTCTCGGCTTCGATCCGCAAGCCGCGCTCGACGGCATCGCTACTTTTGGCGGCACCGAGAGGCGATTCGAACTTCACGGAGTCGTGCGCGGTGTGAGCGTCTACGACGACTATGCGCACCACCCGACGGAGGTCGAGGCCGCTCTTGAGGCCGCTCGAAGCGTCGTGGGATCGGGCCGCGTCATCGCGGTTCACCAACCGCACTTGTACAGCCGCACGCAAGCGATGGCGGGGGAGTTCGCGCAAACCTACGAGCGACTAGCCGACCACACGATCGTGCTCGATGTGTTTGGAGCGAGGGAGTCCCTTTGTGACTTTGTCATTATCTGCAGTTCTGCAGGGCACCGGCGCAAGGGTGCAGAGGGCAGAGCGAGTGAGGCAGGGATGCACCAGCGCAAGGGTGCATAGTTTACGACGTCTGCACAGCGAGAGAGCGAGTCAAGAGATACGTTTCTTAGCTTAGGGCAGAATTGAGTCCAGTCTTCCAGTTTCTCACCTGATAGAACATCTACATTCGCGTTGGGTGGAGGGCATCTCAAGGCATCCATAGCACGCGTCTTGACTCTCTCCAGTTCCCATAAGT
>JANNCX010000105.1:0-5192 GCA_031387145.1 Salinibacterium sp. | reverse complement strand
CACGGAAGTGCTGGGGATCGATGCAAGTGAAGACATCGTGCAAGAACTGAACGGCCTACTGACCCACGTCGTCATGGCGGACTCGACGAAGGAGGCGGTGCTCAGGCAGCTTGCAGTGCCCGAGTTCGACCGCGTCGTAGTTGCTATCGGCAGTGACGTCGAGTCGAGCATCCTGACGACGTCGTTGCTCTTGCGCTTCGGCATCAAGAACATCTGGGCGAAGGCCGTGAGCGACGCGCACGGGCAGATTCTCGAACAGCTTGGCGTCGCACACGTCATCTACCCCGAGAAGGAGATGGGGAGGCGAGTAGCCCACCTCGTGCGTGGTTCGATGCAGGACTACCTCGAGGTTGGCGACGGATTCTCGCTCGTCAAGATGGCCCCGCCCGCAAAGGTAGTAGGCAAATCACTCGCCGAGCTGCACTTGCGTTCGAAGGCGGGAGTGACAGTTATCGCTGTCAAGCCCGCGGGAGGCAAGTGGGTATACACGACGGCAGACACGGTCATCACGGCCGACCACACGATTCTGGTATCGGGTGAGACCAAGAAGGCCGAGGCGTTTAGCCAACTGCGCTAGCGGCACGGCGCGTGGCTTAGGCTCTAGGCGTGCAACCTGAGCCTGCTATCCGACAACCGCGTCGCTTGTCTCGAGTGATCGGGTCGGGACCCGTGCTGCTGCTCGCGTTCGCGTTTGCGGTCATGGCCGACCCCGTGTCATCCGTCGCATATGCAGTCGAAGCCGCGTTGAGGGCCCTCAATGGTGACCTAACGTTGCTCGTGCCAACGATGCTCCTCGTAGTCGCGATCATCGCCATGGTCATCGTCAACTACCAGCAGATTGTGCGCAGGTATCCCAGTGGTGGCGGGGATGCCGCGGCCGTCGGAGAAGCGTTCGGCGATGGCTTCTCGTTCATCCCGATCGGCGCACTCATTGTCGACTTCGTCTTGACGATCGCGATCAGTGTCTCGGCTGGGTCGTCGGCGATGATCGCGTACTTTCCCGTACTCGCCCCGTGGCGGGTTGGCGTCGCTCTCGTGCTCATCGTGATCGTCGCAGGCATCACATGGTTCGGTCACCTCGGGCGAATCGTGTTCGCGCTCATGACCCTCGCGTTTGTCGGGGTCGCCGTCACGGTATTGATCTACGGCATCTGGGGCACGCCAGACACTCTCGCCGTGATCCCGACTACGCCGCCTGGCGGCGCGCTACTCGCCGTCGCTTTCGCGTTCCCCGTGGCGATGGCGCTCGCGACCGGCGTCGAGGCACCGTCCTCGGCGATCGCTCAACTCGGTGGCCTCGACGACGACAAGCGGCGGATGTTCGGTCGAGTGACTTTGTGGCTCACGCTCGCGATCGTGGGCTCGATCACGATCGGACTCTCGGTGCAAGCCGCGGTGCTTCGCATCGGTGTGCCCGGCGCAGACAGCACCCTTATTGCGGAGCTCGCGCGTCACGTTGCTCCCCCCGCGGTGTTTGCGGCTTTCCAGTTGTTCACGACGCTCTTGCTTCTTGCCGCCGCGAGCTCGTCATTCCAAGCCGGCCCCGGGCTGCTCAAGGCCTTCGCGCAAGACAAGGCGGGAAAGAACCCGATCGGCATCCTCCCACGCTCACTTGGCGCGACGAACGCCGCACACACGCCGTACTGGGGCGTAGTTTTGTTCGCCGTGCTCGCAATGGTGATCGTCGTCGTCGCGGGCGGCAACGACCAAGTGCTCGTGCTCTTCTACGCCGTGGCGGTCTTCATGAGCTTCCTCGCGGGGATGCTTGCACTCTCGACCTTCTCTTTCCGCGAGAAGCGCTGGCGCATGTTTGCGCTCAACGTCACGGGCGTAGTTGTTGTCGCCTTTACGCTCGTTATCAACCTCAGCCGCGGGTTCCCCCTCGTGAGCTTTGCTGCTGCGCTCCTCATCGCCGGTGCCCTGTACGCCCTGTGGGTGCGCGCCGGTAAGCCAAGTGGAGTCCGAAACGCTGAAGCACTCGCAGAGGCCGAACTCGAGCAGTTGTGATGCCGGGCGCTCCTCGAAACACCGCGGCAACATCCCGGCCGTAGGCTCAGTACATGGCTGACTTGTTCGATGGCTACGGCGCCACCGCCACGAAGCGGTCAGGCACGCCCCCGTGGGACGAAATGTTCGCCAAGCCCGGCGCCGCGCGCACGTCGTACAAAGAGATTCACGCCGCGCTCGCGCAAATGACGCAAGTCGAATTGCGCGGACGAACGGATGCCCTCGCGAGCTCATACCTAGCGCAAGGCGTCACGTTCGACTTCGCGGGCGAAGAGCGGCCATTCCCTCTCGACGCGGTTCCCAGGGTCATCGAATCGGCGGAGTGGGTTCAAGTAGAAGAGGGCATCAAGCAACGCGTCCGCGCGCTCGAGGCCTTCCTCGCCGACACCTATGGGCCTCAAAACGCCGTAAAAGACGGCGTAATCCCTGCTCGACTCGTCACGAGTTCTGCGCACTTCCACCGCGAGGCCGCTGGCATCGAGCCCGCCAACGGTGTGCGCATCCAGGTGAGCGGGATCGACCTCATCCGCGACGAGCAAGGCGCATGGCGCGTGCTCGAAGACAACGTGCGCGTGCCAAGTGGTGTGAGCTACGTGATATCCAACCGACGAGTCATGGCGCAGACGCTTCCGGAGCTATTTGTGTCTATGCGCGTTCGGCCCGTGGGGGATTACCCGCACAAGTTGCTTCAAGCGCTGCGGGCATCCGCTCCCGCTGGGGTCGAAGAGCCGACAGTGGTTGTGCTCACTCCCGGTGTCTACAATTCCGCGTACTTCGAGCACACGCTGCTCGCGCGCCTCATGGGCGTCGAACTCGTCGAGGGTCGCGACCTGTTTTGTTCGGGTGGCCGAGTGTGGATGCGCACGACGGCCGGGCCGACGCGCGTCGACGTCATCTACCGTCGCGTCGATGACGAGTTTCTCGATCCGCTGCAGTTTCGTGCCGACTCGATGCTCGGCAGCCCCGGCCTCATGCTCGCCGCCCGGCTCGGTAACGTCACGATCGCGAACGCCGTGGGGAACGGCGTCGCAGACGACAAGCTCGTCTACACGTACTTGCCCGAGCTCACGAAGTACTACCTCGGCGAAGACGCGATTCTGCCGAACGTGCAGACGTGGCGACTCGAAGATCCGGGCGCGCTCGAAGAAGTGCTCGATCGGCTCGATGAGCTTGTCGTCAAGCCCGTCGACGGATCGGGCGGCAAGGGCCTCGTGATCGGTCCGGCCGCATCGAAGGATGAACTCGCCGAACTCAAGGGTCGCCTCTTGCGCGACCCGCGAGGGTGGATCGCGCAACCCGTCGTGCAACTCTCCACGATCCCCACGCTCGTAGACGACGGGATGCGCCCGAGGCATGCCGACCTCAGGCCCTTCGCGGTCAACGACGGCAACGACATTTGGGTGCTCCCTGGCGGGCTCACGCGCGTCGCGCTTCCCGAGGGCGAGCTCGTCGTGAACTCGTCTCAAGGTGGCGGCTCGAAAGACACGTGGGTCGTCGGGCAAGACCCGTTGCAAGTGCAGCGCCACAGCATCCAAGGCCTTGTGGCTGGGCAAGCCGCAGCGACCGAGTCGATCTCGATCATCACGCCCGAAATGCTCAAGGCGCATCTGCAGGATCACGCCCCGAGTGATCGTCCACTCGGGCACGGGCAGCAGGAGCAGCAGCAGCAAGGCAGGTTGAGTAGCGCGCAAAGCGAGCGTATCGAAACCGTCCCGGATGACCTCGCAGCCGAGATTTCGATACGGCCTTCGGCCTACTCAATCCGCGACGCCACCAAAGGCGGTGAAGCGTGCTAAGCCGCATCGCCGAGAGCCTCTTCTGGATCGGCCGCTACATCGAGCGGTCCGACGGTACGGCGCGCATTCTCGACGTGCACCTCCAGCTGCTGCTCGAAGACCCGTGGATCGAAGAGGACCTCGCCTGCCGCTCACTCCTGAGCGTCATGGGCAGCGAGGCGCCAGAAGATTCTGCGCTCACTCGTCAGGACGTGCTGTCGATTCTTGCCGTCGATCGATCGGAACCCGCATCGATCGCCTACTCACTCGGAGCCGCTCGAGAGAACGCGCGTCGTGCTCGAGAGATCGTCTCGACTGAGCTGTGGGAGTGCCTCAACACGACGCGCGCGCGAATGCCTCGCAAGGTGTCGAGCGACAAAGTGCACGAGTTCTTCGCATGGGTGCGAGAGCGGTCGGCGCTCGCGGTCGGCATCATCGAGTCGGCGACGAGTCGGGATGAAGCGTGGCAGTTCTTCACGCTCGGCCGCAGTATCGAGCGAGCTGACATGACCGCGCGACTGCTCGCCACGCGAAGCCTTACCGAGGCGAGCGGACCGAGCTGGACCACGATTCTGCGCTCGTGCGGCGCGTACGAAGCGTACTTGCGCACGTACCGTGGCGTGCCGAGCGCGCGCAACGCCGCCGAGTTCTTGTTGCTCGATCGGCTGTTCCCGCGCAGCATCCTCTTCTCGGTCACTCGCGCCGAAAACTGCATGCGCGAACTCGAACCGCGCAGCGCGCGAGTCGGTGTCTCTGATCAGGCTCAACGACTCCTCGGCCAGATCCGCAGCGAGCTCGAGTACCGTCCGATTGCCGAGATTCTCGAAGACCTCACGATGCACATGGACAACGTGCAAGAGGCCACGAGCGCCGCATCCGAAGCGATCCGCCAACGGTATTTCCCGACTCAAGTCGCGCCGAGTTGGGTCGGAGAGACCTCGTGAACCGCCTCCGCATCAAGCACATGACGGGCTTCCACTACGGCGGCGATGTCACGGCTTCGTACAACGAAGCACGCATGTTGCCCGTGAGCTCCGAGGGTCAACTCGTGCTGTTCTCGAACCTCGAGATTCTGCCGATCTCGAGCCATCACAACTACGTCGACTACTGGGGATCGCGCGTCTCGTCGTTCGAGATCCTCACTCCCCACAAGGAGCTCGCGCTCACGGCCACGAGCCTCGTCGAGGTGCGGCCGCGCGCTCACGACAACGACAAAGTCTCGTGGGCCGACCTCGCGATCGCGGTCGAGAAGACGACCGAGACCGTCGAGCACTTGAGCCAAACCCGCCGCACGGCTCCACCCGTCGAAGTGCAAGATCTTGCGCGAGAGATCGCTGTGAAGTCAGCGGATGCCTGCACCGCCGCCTTCGACATCGCGACGGCTATTGGCGACGCCGTGCAGTACATGCA
>JANNCX010000087.1:0-1516 GCA_031387145.1 Salinibacterium sp. | reverse complement strand
GAACGCCCAGCGCGTAGGATGCCTCGCGCAGTTCGTTGGGCACGAGCTTGAGCATCTCTTCGCTCGAGCGCACGACGACGGGAGTCATGAGCAGCGAAAGTGCGACGGAGCCACCGAATCCAAACCTAATTCCCGGGTCGTCGAAGATGAGCGCGAAGAATGCAAACGCGAAGAGACCGGCGACGATCGACGGGATGCCCGTCATGACGTCCACGAAGAAGGTGATTGCGCGCGCGAGTGGACCGCGACCGTACTCGACGAGGTAGATCGCCGTGAGCAGGCCGACGGGAACCGATATGAGGGTGGCCATTCCCGTGATCAGGAGCGTGCCCGTGATCGCGTGCAGTGCGCCGCCGCCTTCGCCTACGACGTTGCGCATGGAGCTCGAGAAGAACTCGACGTCGAATCGAGCGAGTCCATCGATGAGAACCGTGAACATGAGCGACACGAGCGGCAGGAGAGCGATGATGAAGGCCGTCGCGACGAGCGAGGTTACGAGTCGATCTTTTGCCTGACGCACGCCTTCGACAAGGTATGCGATCGCGAAGATCGCGATGTCGAACAGGATCGTGCCGGTCAAGATCGCGAGAACGATGTTGAACTGAGCGCCCGAGCCAGCCGATACCAGCGCGAAGATTGCGCTCATGACGGCCCAGCTGCCGATCAGGATCAGCCACGGAGCCCACTTGGGCAGTCGGCCGGTCGTGAGTGAGTTCGTGATGCCCGTCGTCGTAGTCATCAGTTTGCCCCCGAGAACGCCTTACGGCGGTTGATGACGTAGCGCGCTACCGAGTTGATGACGAGCGTGATGATGAAGAGGATGAGACCAGTAGCGATGAGGGCATTGACGCCGACTCCGTGCGCTTCGGGAAAGTTGAGTGCGATGGTTCCCGCGATCGTCGCTGGGTTTTGCGAGCCCGTGAGCACGAAGGTAATAAGCACGGCGGGCGAGAGAACCATTGCGACGACCATTGTCTCGCCAAGCGCGCGGCCGAGGCCGAGCATTGCCGCCGAAATGATGCCGGGGCGGCCGAACGGCAGCACCGCCATTTGGATCATTTCCCACCGGGTCGACCCCAAGGCGAGCGCGGCTTCCTCGTGCAAAACGGGAGTCTGCAGAAAGACTTCTCGGCAGATCGCCGTGATGATCGGGATGATCATGACGGCGAGCACGATCGCGACAGTGAGAACCGTGCGCCCCGTGCCCGATACGGGTGGAGTAAAGAGTGGGAACCAACCGAGGTTTTCGACGAGCCACTCGTAGAGCGGAGTCACCGCAGGCGCGAGAACCTTGATGCCCCATAAGCCGAAGACGACCGACGGAACGGCTGCGAGCAAATCGATGATGTACCCGAGGGTTTGCGCGACGCGACGCGGGGCATAGTGCGAGATGAAGAGGGCGATCCCGAGCGAGATCGGGAGCGCCATGACGAGCGCGAGAAACGCGGCCCAGAGGGTGCCAAAGGCGAGGGGAGCGACGAACTCCCAGAAGCTCGAGGGCGAACCCTTGAGTTCG
>JANNCX010000086.1:0-1864 GCA_031387145.1 Salinibacterium sp. | reverse complement strand
CCTGCGAATCGCGATGTGATGATGCTGCAATTCGCTTTCGGACGGGATGTTGGCGTCGCCACGGTCGCGGAGAACGAGCACTACCTCGCCATCCAGCGATCGCGCGGCGGCTCGATGGACGACGTCGTTCGCGACGAGATCGAGGCGGGGCGTTCGTCACTCGACGAGCTGAGCAGTGAGTTGATCACGGGGGCTTCGCCAACTCGGCCCGATGTCGACCGCACCGAGTCGGCGATCCGAATTCTGAGGCACCTGTGCGCGCACTCCGCAGAAGAGTTTCGGCCACCGGTCTTCTGCATGTTGGCATGGCTGTCTTGGGCGCTCGGTCGTGGCACCGCGGCCGGGGTGTTCGTCGGGAGCGCGCTTGCGATTGATCCGGACTACGGAATGGCACAAGTTATCGAAGCGGTGCTTGCGTATCGCGGATTCCCCAATTGGGCGTTCGCGCAGCCGGCCCTCGCTTGAACGTTCGCGCCGGCTCGAGCCCCGCTCTCGCGCGGCCGATGCTCGCTAGGCACAATATAGGCAATGCGCTATATCCTGTGAACATGACGATATCGGCTGCCTCAACGATTCGGGATGCCCGCACTCGTGCTCGCCTGACCCAAGCCGAGTTGGGTGCCCGCGCTCACGTCGCGCAAAGTGTGGTCTCTAGCTACGAATCTGCACGACGTGAACCAAGCATCGATATGCTCCAGCGCATCGTCGGCGCCGCTGGATTCGACCTCCAGCTGAGTCTGGCGCCGGCCGTTCCCTTGTCGCGACTCCAAGCCGTCGTTCGCGACAACCGACTCCGCCTTCGGCGTGAACTTCAGGCACTCGGCGCATCTAACATCCGGCTATTCGGCAGCGTCGCGCGCGGCGAGGACGGCCCCGGGAGCGACGTCGATGTGCTTGTGGATGTCCCCGACACTCTCGGACTGTTCACTCTCGGTCGAATGCAGACTGCGGCCGAGGCGTGTCTCGGCGTTCAAGTCTACGTCGTGCCGGTGAATAGCCTCAAGCCCGAAGTGCGTGAGCGGGTGCTTCGGGATGCGATTCCGCTGTGAGTCGGTCTGAGCGTGAACGACTCAACGACGTAGCTACGGCCTGCGCCGCAATCTCTTTACACCTCGAGCGTGAAGGAATCGACGACACTCTTCGGTTCGATGCCATACGCATCCGCTTGATTGAAATCGGCGAAGCCGTGAAGGACCTCGGATCGGAATTGCGCGAGACCGAACCCACCGTTCCGTGGGCTGAGATTTCGGGGATGCGTGACCATCTCACACACCGGTACTTTGACACGGAGCATTCGATGGTGCGCGCGACGGCACAGTTCGATGTGCCGGTGCTCGCAGCTGCAGTCACCCGCATGCTCTCCCGGCACCACGGGTGACCCGACGGCCGAGACGGCCGCCGGCGCTGGCGTCGCGGCGAAGGCCAGAAATGGCCTTCGCTTTAAGCTCCAGCGCGCTTCGTCGCGCCCTGCGCCGCCACAGCAGCAGCACCGGCAGCAGCGGCCTCCGGGTCGAGGTACTTTCCGGGGCCAGGGGTTTGAACGCGGCATCCAGTTCATAGACAAGGGGGATGCCCGTGGGAATGTTGAGCTCCGCGATGTCGTCATCGCTGATGCCATCGAGGTGCTTCACGAGGGCGCGCAAGGAGTTGCCGTGGGCGGTGACGAGCACGGTCTTGCCGGCGGCGAGGTCGGGGGTAATGTCGGAGTGCCAGTAGGGGAGCATCCGCTCGATGACGATCTTGAGGCTCTCGGTGCGGGGAATCTCGCCGTCGATTCCCACGTAGCGCTCGTCGTGCACTTGGCTGTATTCGGCGTCATCGTCGAGGGGCGGGGGCGGCACGTCGAAGCTGCGGCGCCACTCCT
>JANNCX010000082.1:0-6402 GCA_031387145.1 Salinibacterium sp. | reverse complement strand
CTTCCCGAATTGCTGAGCGAGCCCGTACTCCTGCAGCGACGTGATGATTTGCCACACCATGGGGTATCCCATGCCGGCGAGAAGGATCACGATTGCGGGAATGAGCAATACGTGCGGTGTGCGAAAGCCGCTGCGGCCGGCAGTAGAAGTGGACACGTCGGATCCTCCTTTCGAAGAGTTGTGGTGTTTCGCTGGTTGAGTAGCGGGGCGGTAGCCCTGCGTATCGAAACCGCCTGGCGCTAAGGTTTCGATTCGCTTCGCTACTCAACCAGCGAGATTGTTAACCGTTGATCAGTTCGTCGATCTTGGCGTCGTATTCCGCTGCCAACTCTTCGATGTCTCCACCCGCGTTGACCTTGCCGAAGAACTCTTCGAGCAAGCCGGAGCCCTCGACTGCTGCCCAACCGGGAGCGGCAGGCGTGAGCTTCGAGTTCGCGGCGGACTCAGCGAGAGCTGTAGCAAACTGGTCGTCGCCGAGCGATCCGGCGAAGTCGAGGTTTGCCGGGCCGAGGCCGTTGGCGCCGAGCAGGTTCTGGTACTCCTCCGAGAAGATGATGCGGAGAAGATCCTTGGATGCTCCCTGGTTCTTGCTCGCGGCGGAGATAGCGATGTTCGAGCCACCCGCAAACACGGGAGCCGCGCCTCCGTCGACACCCGGCAGAACGAACACACCGAAGGTCGCGTCGTTCCACGTCGCGATCGTCTTCGTGTCGTCGGCTGGGTCGGGAGCCAATTCACCAATCGACCAGTGCGCCCAGCCGGGAGCAATGATCGTCGCCGCTTCGGGAGCACCCGTTGCCGCGTTGTTGTTGATGTTGACCCATGGCGTGCTGTCTGACTCGGTCACGGGAGCGTGCGACGAACTCGCGAAGAGTTCTTGCAACTGCGTGAGTCCCTCGATCGTGTTGGAGTCAGAAAGCGTCGACTTCCACGTGTCGCCATCCTTCGCCGCGAGCTCGCCACCGTTGGCGAAGATCCACGAAATGCCGTTGCGCCAGTCCTCGCCACCGATGTAGAAGCCGGATTGCGACGATGTCGTCAGCGCAGCTGCGGACTCGTTGAACTCAGCGAGCGTCGCCGGCACGGTGACTCCGGATGCAGCCCAGATGTCCTTGCGGTAGAACATGTAGCGCGAACCGAAGTAGTAGGGCAGCGCCATGTTGGCGCCGTCAACCGCTCCGACATCGACGAATGAGGGCAGGAGGCTGTCGCCGCCTAGCTCGTCGTACATGTCGCTCACGTCGCTGAATGCGCCAACGGTCGTAAAGGTCGGGGACCACGTGTTGCCGATCTCGACCACGTCCGGGGTATTCTCTGCATCAGGCAGTGCTGTGGTGAGCTTCGAAAGGGCATCTCCCCAGGATTGTTCCTCGATAGTGAGGGTGCCCCCGGTTGCAGCTGTGAACTCTGTCTTAAGGTAGTCGCGCAGTGCTTCCGGGGTGTCACCGCCCATGAGCCACAGGGTGATGTCTTTGCCACCTTCGTCGACGGGGGCAGGCGTAGCGCACCCGGCGAGAACGAGAAGTGCGGCGGTTGCAGCTGCAACCGCACTGATCTTTCTCTTCATTGTGTGTCTTCCTTCTTGTGTGACGGGCGGGGTGCCGTTCGGCCACTCCGCTGGTGCGGGACTCGGGCTACGAAACCCCGAGCTGAGCGGAGAGCACCATGACGGCAGCGCCGCGCATGACGATGTCCTCTCCGAGTGTTGTCATCCTCAGCGTCAGATCGCCGTGAAATTCGGCCATGGTTCTCGCGCGGAGGGTCTCGATGGTTGCTGTCGCCAGTGCTCCATCAAGTAGGTGCGTCGGGCCGCTCAAAACAATCTCAGCGAGATTGAGAGCGCCGACGACGGGAGCGAGCGCAATGCCGAGGCGTTGACCCGCTTCCGAGAGAATTGTGTCGCGGTCATCGGGGGATGCCGCGATCGCTTGTTCGAGCCGAGGAACCGCGAGCCACGTCTCGAGGCAACCCCGCTTACCGCACGCGCATTGTGCTCCTCCGTCGGTACCGACGACAACGTGACCGATCTCGCCGGCCGCAAACCTGCTGCCGAACAAGGGAGTTCCGTCGAGCAAGAGGCCGGCACCAACGCCGTGCCCGACCTTGATGAGCATCATGTCGCTGTCGGCTCCACCAAAGCTGTGCTCGGCGAGCGCCGCAACGTTCGCGTCATTCGCGACGACGACAGGAACGGCGAAGCGAGCGGAGAGGGATGCTTGCAGCTCCTCGCCACTCCAGCCGAGGTTCGGGGCGCTCAACACGACGCCCGCGAGATCGACGACGCCGGGGGATCCCACGCCGATGCCGAGCACGGGGAGGGTGGCGGCGGCCACGAGCGACTCGGTCAGTGCCGTTACTAGCGCTGTGGCATCCGCTCCCGTCGCATTGTTCAGGGCGAGCTCGGCGCGACTGAGAATTTGTCCGTCGAGATCTAGCACTGCGCCTCGAAACGTCGAGTGGCCGCTGAGGTCGATCCCGATGATCTGGAACGCTTCGCGATTGAGGTCGAGGAGCGTCGCTGGCTTGCCCGGGCGGGAGTCTTCGCGCTGGCCCGTCTCGATGATGAAGCCCTCGACGATGAGTTCGGCGACGAGGTCAGAGATCGTGACGCGCGTGAGGCCGGTCTCGCGCGCGATGTCGGCGCGACTCTGTTGACCGGCGCGGTACAGGGTCTGAAGAACGAGGGAACGATTGTGGCCGCGCGCGTGCTCAGGCAGCACTTTTGTCGTTGGGCGCAGTGCCCGTCCCGTCGTAAACCCCGTTGTCATGTTTGTTAGTAAACCTTACGAACTAATTATTCGCAAGTCGCAATTGCTGTCTTTATCGGGTTGTTATCTTTGGCTGGCTCCGACTTTGAGTCGGGATCGCGATCATTGACGCACGGCATCGAGCCGATCCAATTCTGCGGGCGCGCATGTCTTGACGGCTTCCCTGGTCACCAGAAGAAGGCTGGAGGGGTTGGCCGTTTCATCGTCGATGAGGAATCGGCCCGTCGGATAACGAAGTGAAAAGGTGATGATGAGATCAACGTCCGAGCCGATCTTGCCGAGGTCCGGGGTGGTTTCGAGGCACTGTTCGCCGATGTCGTGCAGGGCCTTGTGAACCGCCTCGACGCTGGAGGGCAGAGCCGTGCTTGCCGGGCCATACGACGTAGCGCCAACCCACATGTCCTGCGGTACCGATGGTGCTGACACGAATGCGGGAACTAGTGCCACGAAGACGGTTGGCGGGGCAAAGATGGCAACGATCGGGGCCTAGCGTGAGCGCTTCACGCGTGAATCGTGAGCACGATCCACGTTTCACCGGCGTCATCAGTGAAGGCGATGCCGCGATCGTCTGCGACGTACATTCGATCGCCTTCAACTGCGAAGGCTTGCGGCGCGCCCGTCACGGTCTTCCCCTGTTGCCAGCCCCCGCCTGTGGCGCGCGTCCAAAGGATTCCGGCGGTGTCGACACCCGCCATCGTGCCCGCCTCGTCAGCCGCGAGAACGTACAGCGGTGGTGCGGTCTCATCTATCGTGAAACTCATTCCGTTGTCGCTACTGACCGCCAGGCCATCTTCGGTAGTGGCAAATAACCGGTCGCCGACCGCAAGGATGTCACGGGCGAGCACGCTAGCGCCGTCGCTCCACGTGACGCCACCATCGAGGCTGAGTTGAATGCGCCCCGTGGACCAGTCGTAACCGAAGATTGTCGGATTCCCGCCCCCGTTGTACGCCACGGTCAGCCCGTGAAAGTCAGTCACCCCGGTCAGGGACACATTGGTCCACGTCTCCCCGAGGTCATTGCTCGTGATGAGGCCCAAGTTCGGGCTGCCGAAGGTATCCGGGGTGGCGGGTCCGGGGTGCCCCGATGCATACGCGGTACCGCCAACGACCGTGAACCCCATTGGGTCAAAGTCGAGACCGCCAATCGGGCCGACCGACGCGGCCGACCCGTCAGGACTGATCGTGAGCTGGTACAAGCCTTCGTGCGTGGCCACCAGCAATGTCCCGTCATCTTCGTCAATAACAATTTCGTGAATGTGGTCAAATACCGACGCCGCGGCGATCGGCATACTAGGTGGCTGTGCGCTGGAGCATCCACTCAGCAGCATCGCTGCGGAAATGGTCGCGGCTGTGGCGGACGCGAACGTGGCGATCAGTGTGCGGTTCATCGTGATCCAATCGTATTAGTGACAGGTCGGTCCCGGCCGACACTCCGCAAACCCGGCGACCACAATCGGCGCCACAAACCCGACCAAGTAAGGCATGCTAGGGAAAGGAATTCACACTCGAGGAGACTCAATGCGCTCGTACACGAAACCCGCTGTATTCGTTCTGACCGGGCTGTCCATTGCCTGCGCGCTCGCTGGATGCACGGCCCCAGCATCGACGGACGGTACGACGACCGACGACTCGACAACGTCGACCGGGAGTGGTTCGTACACCGACGGCACGTATACGGCGAGCGGTGACTATCAAGCCCCAAGCGGAACCGAAACTGTCGAGGTATCGATTACCCTCGCCGCCAATTCGATCACGGCCGTCGAGGTAGTTGGCGATGCAACCGACCCCCAAGCAAAACTCATGCAGGGCGAATTCATTGGCGGCATCGGGGGCGTTGTCGTCGGAAAGAACATCGACAGCATTCAGGTCGACAAGGTCGGCGGGTCCTCGTTGACGAGCGGCGGCTTCAACGCTGCAATCGACGCCATCAAGGCAGACGCTGAAGCATAATCTCGCTTTCGAAGCGATCGGCACGAACTGGCAACTCGATACCGCCGAGCCGATAGACGCGCGCCTCGAGACCTCGATCATGGAGCGCGTCGAGAAATTCGACCGGGATTGGTCGCGGTTTCGAAGCGACTCGCTTGTGTCACGAATAGCGCGAGAGCCCGGAACGTGGAGATTTGGCGACGACGCGCCCGCGCTCTTCGACCTCTACCGTCGGCTTTACGAATCCACTGACGGCGCAGTTAGCCCCCTCGTTGGTCACGCGCTCGACACGCTCGGGTACGACCGCACGTATTCACTGCGGCCGAGCGGCACCCCGACGGCCGCGCCGCGGTGGGACGAAGCCTTTTCGTGGGACGGGCACGCACTCGCGACGCTGAATCCTGTTTCGATCGATGTCGGGGCGGCCGGAAAGGGATACCTCGTCGATCTCGTGACCGAACTGCTGGTTGAGGGTGGGCATGTCGCCGGGATCGTCGACGCGAGCGGCGACCTGCGCCAGTGGGGCGCGGATTCGATTCGGGTTGCGCTCGAGCATCCGCTTGATCCGACGAAAGCGATCGGAATCGCGAACGTGCGAAACGCGGCTCTGTGCGCATCCGCAACGAATCGTCGCGCCTGGGGCGATGGCCTGCATCATGTCGTCGACGCCACGACGGGGCTCCCGACGCGACACGTTATCGCGACGTGGGTGATCGCGAGCACGTGCCTCGAGGCCGACGGACTCGCTACCGCGCTCTTCTTTGCCGAGCCCGAACGCTTGGCGCGGGAGTTCGACTTCACGTACGTGCGTATGCTTTCGACCGGACTAGTAGAGTTTTCGCCAAACCTCGATGGGGAGTTGTTTTCATGAAGCAATGGCTAGATCGTGTGACGGGATCCGTCACGATGTACAAGCTCGTGATCATCGTGCTTAGCTCAATTGGGGTAATTGCGCTCGTGCTCTCCCTGCTCGGTCAATTGGGCTCGGGCCCACTTGACCTGCTCGCGTCGGCCGCGGTCGCAATCACCGTCGCGATCGTTTCAACGATCGTGGTGTCGAAAATCTTGCGAGCAACGCCGCACCTCGACTCCGCGTTCATTACCGGCCTCCTTGTCTTCCTCATCATGCGACCCACGATTGATCCCTTGGGCCTCGGCTACATCGCGCTCGCTAGCGCTCTCGCTGCCGCGTCGAAATACGTGCTCGCCATTCGCCGCCGCCACGTCTTTAACCCCGCTGCACTCGGCACATTCGCAGTCGGAATCATCGCGTTCTCGACGGGCGTCGCTCCGAGTTACCCCGCGTGGTGGGTCGGCACGGCATTCCTCCTCCCGATCGTGACGATCGGCGCGTTCCTCGTGCTCTACCGCACGCAGCGCTTGACGCTCGGGGCCAGCTTTGTCGCGATCGCGCTGGTGATCAGCGTGGGGCTTGCGCTCGCGCGCGGCGCTTCGTTTGCCGACGCGCTCTCGTTTAGCCTCTTGAGTTCGCCCATCGTCTTCTTCGCGGGCTTCATGTTCAGCGAGCCACTCACACTCCCGCCGCGCCGTTGGCAGCAATTCGTCGAGGCGGTCGTGGTCGCGCTTCTCATCCCCATCCCGTTCGCAATCGGGCCCGTGACGAACACGCCGCAATTCGCACTTCTCGTGGGCAACGTCATCGGATTCGCGTTCGGTCAGCGCCGCGGTATTCACCTCACCTATC
>JANNCX010000021.1:0-8426 GCA_031387145.1 Salinibacterium sp. | reverse complement strand
GTGAGGCGGTCGCGCTTGGCGGCCATGGACTTGTGAATTGCAGTAATCATGTGATTTTCCTGTTCCGTCTTGAATAAGTGGACAGGAGGCCCCCCGTTAGAACTGACCCCCACGTACATGTTTCTCCCGGTACTTGCCCCCGTACATCCCACGAACAGGGGGTTTCGCGCTTTTCGTCGCCCCCAGAACAGGGGCGAAAATATATCAGTTAATCTGGTCGAAGATCGTGAAGATCGGCAGATATAGCGCGACAATCATGCCGCCAATGACAACGCCAATAACTCCGATCATGATCGGCTCGATGAGAGACGTCAGTTGCTCGGTCGTCGTTTGCACTTCTTCTTCGTAGAAGTCGGCAATCTTGTTGAGCATGAGTTCCATGGAACCCGAGTCTTCGCCGACTGCGATCATTTGCGTGACCATCGGTGGGAAGACTCCACTGCTCGCGAGCGGGTCGGCGATCGAGCGACCGGCGCGCACGGAATCTTGCACCTTGTGGAGGGCATCTTCGATCACCCAGTTGCCTGACGTCTCGCCCACGATACCGAGCGATTGAAGCACGGGTACCCCCGATGCCGTCATCGTCGCGAAGTTGCGCGTGAATCGAGCGATCGCGACCTTGCGGAACAAGTCACCGAATACGGGCAACTTGAGCTTCCAGGGGTCGACAGTGCTGCGCACCTTGAGCGTGTGCTTGTTTTTGCGCCACCAAATCGCGAAGCCAACGCCAATAACGATGAGAGCGGGAGCAAGCCAAATCATCGATCGCGACATCCCCACGAGAATCTGCGTGGGGAGCGGCAGTTCGCCGCCAAGATCCGCAAACATCTTCTCAAACACGGGCACGATGAAGATCAACATTCCGACAACCGCGATTACTGCCATCGCAAGAACGACAACCGGGTACGTCATCGCCGACTTGATCGTCGCGCGCAACTTCACGTCAGCTTCGATCGTCGACGCGATCGACTCGAGCGACTCGTCGAGGAATCCGCCCGTCTCGCCGGCGCGAACGAGGTGGATCATAAGCGGCGGGAAGACGTCGGACTGTCGGGCAAATGCCTCCGAAAGCGAAGAACCAGACTCGACTTGGCTTCGGACGGTTGCGAGCGTGCGCGCGAGGGGCTTTGATTCGGTCTGTTCAGACAGGATCGTGAGCGCTCGCATGAGCGGGATGCCCGCCGCGACCATCGTCGCAAGCTGACGGCTCATCACTGCGAGATCCTTCAAGCCAACGCCCTTATCGAACGCGCCGAGAGAGATCTCCATATTGAGACCGGTACCGCCGCTCGCAGCGTCGATCGAAACGGGCGAGAGCCCCATCGTGCGCATTCGCGCGACGACTGCCGATTCGCTCGCGGCGTCGATGCGACCCTTGACGATCTTGCCCGATACGTCTCTAGCCTTGTAGTTCCATCCCTGAGTAGCAGTGATCGTCATGAGAGTTACACCCCAAAGTTCGCGTCGAAGGCCGAAGCCTTATTGGACTGCGTGCGATGAACCATGCGAGTGAACGTATCTGGCTCGTGCACCTTCTGCAGCGCGGCCTGATGCGTGATCTCGCCTCGGTTGACGAGGTCTGCGAGGTGCTGGTCCATCGTTTGCATTCCTAGTGACCCGCCAGCCTGAATCGCCGTCGGGAGTTGGAAGGTCTTGCCCTCCCGAATCAGGTTGGCGACCGCAGGCGTTGCGACCATGATCTCCGCGGCGACTACCCGGCCTTTGCCACTCGCGTGCTTGATGAGCGTCTGGCACACGACGCCCTGGAGTGTCGCAGCGAGTTGAGCGCGCACTTGCCCCTGCTGGTGCGGTGGAAATACGTCGATGATGCGGTCGATGGTTTGCGGGGCATCCTGAGTGTGCAATGTTGCAAACACCAAGTGGCCGGTCTCGGCCGCAGTAAGCGCAACCGAGATCGTCTCAAGGTCACGAAGCTCTCCAATGAGGATGACGTCGGGGTCTTGTCGCAACACGTGCTTGAGGGCAGCCGCGAAGCTATGCGTATCGTGGCCAACTTCTCGCTGGTTGATGAGCGAACGCTGGTTGGCGTGCAAGAACTCGATGGGGTCCTCGACCGTCATGATGTGGTCGGTCCGGGTACGGTTCACGAGATCGACGAGCGCAGCGAGAGTCGTCGACTTGCCGGAGCCCGTTGGACCCGTCACAAGAACGAGGCCGCGCGGCAGGGTCGCGAAGTTCGCGACAGCCTCTGGCACGCCGAGCTCGCTCAATTGCTTGATCTCGGTCGGGATGAGTCGGAAAGCGCCCCCGATCGCGTTGCGCTGCTGGTAGAAGTTCACGCGGAAGCGAGCGTTAGCCGAGAGGGTAAACGCAAAGTCGAGCTCAAGATCGCGCTCAAACGCCTCGCGCTGTTCTTCAGACATGATGCTGTACAGCGCCGAAGTAACGCGATGGCGCTCCCACGGAACGCCGGATGCTACGGGCCTCAGGGCGCCGTCGACTCGAATCATGGGTGGCGCGTTGACCGTAACGTGCAAGTCAGACGCCGAGGCCATGAGCACTTCTTGGAGCGCCGCAATCAGGTCCGGGTCGGCTCCCACGCGATCTCGGGTAGGTGCGTCGCTCGCGGGCATCGCGGGCGGCGGAAACGCACTTGTCGCAGCACTCGCGGAGCGCGGTGCCGCGTTCGAAAGCGTAGGAGGCGGAGCGGCCGCGAGGGTGGGTGCGCCCGCGTCGGGCGCCGATCCGGGTGGCGGTCCGTAGTTCTGTGCGCCAGTTGGAGCGGCGAAACCCGGAGGCGGCACGGGATCCTTGCCGTGAAGTCCGCCGTTGACGGGAATCTCATAGATGGGTTGTGTCATTACGCCACCACTCTCAAAATCTCTTCGATCGAAGTCAGTCCCATTTGCACTTTCGCCCAACCGTCCTGGCGCAGTGTCAGCATTCCTTGCGCGATCGCTGTGCGCGCGATCTCGGCGCTCGATGCCCGCGCTACCGCAAGGCGTTCGATCTCTTCCGTAACCGTCATCACCTCGTGCAGCGCGAGGCGACCACGGTAGCCCGTGTTCGAACAGCTCGCGCAACCCACCGCGCGAAAGATCGGTGTCATTGGTCCCGACGGATCGAATGCGAATCGCAACGCCTCGAGTTCGCCCGGATCGTGCGCGTATGGCTGTCGGCACCGCTCGCACAACCGACGAGCGAGTCGCTGAGCAACGACACAATCGAGCGCTGAACCGACGAGGAACGGCTCGATCTCCATCTCGGTGAGTCGCGTGACAGCGCTCGGCGCGTCGTTCGTGTGAAGCGTCGAGAGCACAAGGTGGCCCGTAAGCGACGCCTCGATCGCGATTTGTGCCGTCTCGTGGTCTCGGATCTCACCGAGTAGTACGACGTCGGGGTCGGACCGAAGGATGCTGCGCAGCGCGCTCGCGAACGTGAGCCCCGCCTTCGGATTCACTTGCACTTGGTTGATGCCAGGCATGCGGTATTCCACGGGGTCTTCAACCGTGATGACGTTGATCTCGGGGCGCGCGACGGCGTGGAGCGTCGTGTATAGGGTCGTTGACTTACCCGAACCCGTCGGCCCCGTCACGAGAATCATGCCGTAGGGCTTCGAGTACGAACGCTTGTACGCGTCAAAGTTTCGCGGCAACAGGCTCAAGTCAGACATCGCCATGCCCGAGCTCGAGTTGTCCAAGATTCGCATAACGACTTTTTCGCCCCATACGGTGGGAAGCGTTGCAACACGCAAGTCGATCTTGCGGCCACCGTGGCTCACCGACATGCGGCCGTCTTGAGGCTTGCGCCGTTCCGCGATATCGATGTCAGCCATGATCTTGAGCCGTGAAATGACACCGTTTTGAATGTTCTTGGGAGCGCGCTGCATCTCGTGCATGACTCCGTCGATTCGGTATCGCACGCCCATGTCGTATTCCGACGGCTCGATGTGAATGTCAGACGCGAGGTCTTGGATGCCCTGACTGATGAGCAAGTTGACGAAACGCACGATCGGCGCGTCATCTTCTTTCGCCTCGGTAGGCTCCTGCCGAACCAAATCGCGTGGCCGCGCTTCGAGCTCAAGTTCGGTGCTGAGGCTTGACAGCTCGCCGTCTGCGCGATGGAACCGATCAATCGCCGCGAGTAGGTCGCTGCTTTCTGCGACGACACACTTGACCTGTTGGCGCGCGATCGAGCGCACGTCGTCGACGGCAAAGACGTTGCCTGGGTCGGTCATCGCGAGGATCAAGTAGTCCCCCGAGAAGCTGATCGGGAGCACACCGTAGCGTCGGCACACCGCCGCGGGCACGAGAGCAACCGCGCGGGCATCCACTGCAAAATCGAGAAGCTCGACGAATGGCAGTCCCACGAGGGCTGCGCGGGCAGATGCGAGTTGCACTTGCGTCAGGATGCCCTGCTCGACGAGTTGCTTGACCGTTGACTCTTCATCGGCGGGCGTGCCAGACATTGAGTCGAGACTCTCGATGGGCATGACGCCACGCAGAATCAGGATTTCGGTCAAGGACGCCACGACTCCACCCCCCAGTGATAGCGACTCCCCACCGTAACTGGGCGATGCGGCACACCACTACCCCACAAGTGAGGGGTATTCGTCAGAGCGAGAAGAAGCGCGAGACTTCTGCCGAGATCCACTCATCGAGGCGAGGAGCGACACATTCCGCAAGCACGTCAGCGATGTCGCCGAGGTGAAGCGAGAACTCGTCGGCGACGCTGGGACTATCGCGCGCAGCGTGACGACCTCGGCCTCGCTCCTCTGCAAGGGATTCGTTGATAGCGACCGCCGCGGTGTCGAGGTCAATCGCAAGTTGGTGCATGAGATCGTGGGGCCATTTCGCAACGTCAAACTTTGAGGCCAACATCGAGGATCGACACGTCACGCACGTCGTTGCACCCAGTCGCCCCGGCGGCCGCCATTCGGCAACCGATTCGTACCAGCCACACAAAACGCTCCCCAGCAGATCGTGGATAGCGGGTCGGTTCACGATCGCCTCCTGAGGTTGATTGAGCGCTTCCCAATCGAATGTTGGCATTACCGGGTCGATTCGTGGAGTCGTCCGATGCAGCGGCACCCATTAGGGGGGTGCACACATTGGTGAGCGATCCGTGGCATTCTCGACTCATGACGGCGGACTCGACCCGAACGGCCGGGCTGCGCATTGCGCACGTCGACGACCACGAGACGGTGCAATTGGGGTTCGCTTCGCTTCTCGAAGGTCAAACCGATATTGACCTCGTCGCGTCTGTCGTCAGTGTCGAAACGCTCCTGCCAATTCTTGACTCCCTCGATCTCGTCGTGCTTGATCTTCGGTTGTCTGACGGCTCGACAGTTGAGCACAATGTCGCGGTGTTGCATGCACACGGGGCTCGAGTGCTCGCGTTCACCGCCGCCGATAATCCCGCCGATGTGCGCGCCGCCTCTCGCGCGGGCGTGCTGGGAATCGTGCGCAAGTCTGAATCGCGCGAGACCGTAATAGAGGCAATCCGTAATTCCGCCGCGGGCGGCACGGTCGCGACAACCGAGTGGGCGGCAGCCCTCGACGCTGACCCACTCTTGACCTCGGCAGGCCTCAGCCCCAAAGAACGCGAAGTGCTCGCGCTCTACGCCGCTGGCGACAAGTCGGTCACGGTCGCACATCGAGCGGGACTCTCGACCAATACGGTTGCCGAGTACGTGCGGCGGATTCGCTACAAGTACGCGATCGCGGGTCGGCCGGCACGCACCAAGGTAGACCTCTACAAGCGAGCTGTCGAAGACGGCATCCTCCCGTCACCCGAGTCATGACATCACCTCGAACGCTCGGCGGGACGCAAGCGGCCGAGCGTATCGCGCGCACGATCACGATCGTCGCGGGCATCGCTACGTTCGTGTTTCTTGCGCTCTCGATTTCGCCAATGATTGCCGTCGCGCCCTTTTTGGATGCTGGCTACGAGATCCTGTCCGCGATCCTCATCTTTGGGATTCCGCCCGTCTTGGCCCTGCTCACGCCAATCCTCGATCTCACGGCAATCAAACGAGTACTCGGGCTGTACTCACTCGTGTTTCTCGCGGTCGTTCTTGCCTGGATACCGGCGATGACGTCGACCCCGCTGCCAGACGGTGTTGCGCCGTGGCCGCTTGAGATCACGGCTCTTGCGACGGTTCCCGCGGCAATCGCGTGGCGGCCGGTTATTGCTGGGGCCTATCTCGTACTCAATTCGATCCTCATCGCTCCCGTGCGTATCTTCGCGTCTGGCGGCGCAGACCTCGCGACTCCCTTCCAGTACGCGTTCTTCACTCTGACCTTCTCGGCAATCTTCACGGTTCTTGCGATGGTCGCTATGCGAAACGGATACACACTCGACGCCGTGACTGCTCGCGCCATGGAGGCCGCGGCGCGCTCTGCTGCATCGGATGCTCAAGCTCGCGAACAAACACGCGTCGATGCTCTCGTGCACGACGAAGTCATGGGAACGCTGTATTACGCGTCGCAAGCTCACGAGAAGCTCGACGCATCCGTGCGCGCTCAGGCGGCTCGCGCTCTCGAGCAATTGGGCCGTTTACGCGGGGGGCGAGCGTCGTCGACCGAGCCCGTCGAGGTCAAGGAGTTCATCGCGATGCTGAAGGCCGCGGTGCTCGCGGGGTCGACTGACATCGACGTCGTGGTGACGGGTCATCGCGAGCAGCCGATCCCCGGCTTGGTCGCTGCGGCATTCGCCGAAGCATCCGCCGAAGCCGCACATAACATCCGAATTCACGCTGGTGACGACCACCTGCCGAGTGACGCGACTATCGAGCTCGACGAATCACACGTGACCGTGACGGTGCGCGACTCGGGCCTAGGATTCGACCCGAGCGCGGTAGCTCCGCACCGCTTGGGGATTCTTGTGAGCATCCGCGGTCGCCTTGCGACGGTTGCGGGCGGCAGCGCTCGCGTCGAGTCGTCACACGGCAAAGGCACTACCGTGACGCTCGATTGGCGAACAACATGACGACGACAACACCCCCGCTATCGGTGGTGCGCCTCGCGGGCGCCGGCTCGCGCGTCATGATTTGGTTGTACTTTGCGACCATGGCCGTTCTCGCGCTCTGGTCAATCGAAGAAGTCACGAATCCGGTGCCAACTGTTGTCGCACTCATCCTGTTCGCGGCAATGTGCTTCGCTGTCGATCGGGATGCGGGTGACGTGCTCGGCGGGGAGACGACAGCATTCGTCGTGGCCCTGTGGCCCGTTGTCGCCTTGCTCGTGTCGTGGCAGCTAGAACTAGCGGGCGGTTATGCACAGTGGTTTCTCGGTGCCGGTACGGTCTCATACTTCTTCCTCAGCTTGCGTGGCCGCTTGTGGGTGGCCTGGCTCGGCTTCGGATTGCTGTGCGCTGTGACGATTGTGTGGGGCCTGACGACACCCTTCGGTGTCGCGACCGCGCTATTACTCGTCGGCAAGCAGGTTCCCATCCTTATCGTGGGCACTCTCTTCGCGATCGGCCTACAGCGCACTAGCCGCAGCATCGCTCGGGTTTCGGCCGAGGAATCCGCTCGAGCAATCGCCGAGGCAGCGACGCGCGCGACGATCGCCCAGCGCGATCGCGCCCTCGCAACTCTCGACGCTTTCGCGACGCCCTTGCTCAATCGCATCGTTGAGGGTGCGCCATTCACCCCCGCTGATCGACTCGAGTTTGCCGTCGCAGAAGCCGAGTTGCGTGACGGAGTGCGTGCTCGAGGACTGAGTGTGCCGCGAGTCATCGAAGCGGCACGGCAAGCGAGGCGACGCGGAGTCGAAGTTGTTCTCCTCGACGACAGTGAGCCCGCGAGCATCGACCCCGTCGATCTCGACGCGACGATTGAGCGCTTGAGTGACGCGCTAACGCAAGCTGAAGACGGCCGCATTGTTGCGCGGCTTCTGCCTTCTGGCAGAGCGGATGTCGCAACCCTCCTCGTCGAGTCGAGCGCCGGTTCGCGCCACGAAGTAGTCGAGCGCACACGCCCTTAAGCCGAAAGGCCCACCACCGTTTGACGGGTGGCGGGCCTTGCGGACTTCGATACGGCCGTGCGGCCTACTCAATCACCGGGGAATCTAGCTGTAGGTGCCGGGCTTGAACTCGTCTGAACTGAAGCTGTCGAAGTCGACAAAGCTCAAGTCAGCCTCGGTAAAGGTCGCGTCGTCCGTGAAGATACGGTTCGGGTAGCGCTCCGCCTTTGCCTCCTCGGTCGCCTCGACGGAAACGTCGCGGTATCGCGGAAGTCCCGTTCCCGCGGGAATGAGCTTTCCGATGATGACGTTTTCCTTGAGTCCCATGAGCGGGTCGGACTTGCCTTCCATGGCCGCTTGCGTGAGAACGCGAGTGGTTTCTTGGAAGGACGCGGCCGACAGCCACGATTCGGTCGCGAGGCTCGCCTTGGTGATTCCCATGACCTCTTGACGAGCCGACGCGGTCGCCTTGCCTTCGGCAAGAGCTGCGCGGTTGAG
>JANNCX010000073.1:0-5517 GCA_031387145.1 Salinibacterium sp. | reverse complement strand
CGGGTTTCCCGACCTCGCGACGAGCATTGAGGCGGCGGTCGCGCTCGTCGAGAACGGTGTCGACGTGCTCGAGCTCGGGCTACCGTATTCCGACCCCGTGATGGACGGAACGGTCATCCAGAAGGCCACTCAATCGGCCCTCGCGGACGGGTTCAAGCTCCACCACGGCTTCGAAGCCGTCGCAGCCATCACGGCCCGCGTGAGCGCACCCGTGCTTGTAATGACCTACTGGAACCCCGTCGTGCAATACGGTGTCGATCGCTTCGCGGACGAGCTACTCGCGGCGGGCGGCGCTGGCCTCATCACTCCCGACCTCGTCGCAGACGAAGCGGCTGAGTGGATCGCGGCATCCGACCGCACGGGCCTTGATCGCGTCTTTCTCGCGGCTCCTTCCTCGACGGATGCCCGGCTCACGCAAGCCGTAAACCAAAGCCGTGGCTTCGTCTACGCGGTATCCACAATGGGCATCACGGGCGCTCGCGCGGACGTGGATATCGCGGCCCGCCGCCTCGTCGCGCGACTGCGCGACGTCGGCTCGACGAGCGCGTGCGTCGGGGTCGGCATCTCGACAGCTGATCAGGTGCGCGAAGTTCTGGGTTATGCCGATGGTGCAATCGTTGGCTCGGCTCTCGTCACGGCCCTCGCCGATGGCGGTGTCGCCGCTGTTGCTCGCACGGCCGCGGCTCTGTCCGCAGGCACTAAACTCGCATAGTCGTAACGTCAAGAAAAGGTGATTAGCGTGTCGCTCCTGCCGCTCAGCATTCCCAGCCCGCCACCCGAGTGGCAGATTCCGTTCTCGTTCCAGCTCGGCACGTTCACGATCTCGATCCACACGTATGCTCTGTGCATTCTCGCGGGCATCATCTTCGCGACGCTGTGGGTAAACAGCCGCCTCAAGGCGCGAGGAGCAGAGCCGGGCATCGTTCTCGACATCATCATTTGGGCAGTACCGCTTGGACTCGTGGGAGCTCGCGCGTGGCATGTCGCTACCCACATGGGCAGCTACTTCTACGACGGCGCCGACCCGTGGAGCCTATTCAGCGCGGGGGGCGGCCTCAATCCCAACAGCGTCTACGCGATCTGGAGTGGCGGCAACGCAATCTTCGGCTCACTCATCGGTGGCGCCGTTGGCGCTTGGATCGGGTGCAAGCTCGCGGGCGTGCGCTTTTGGACCTTTGCGGATGCGCTCGCCCCCGCAATGCTTCTCGCTCAAGCCATGGGTCGCCTCGGCAACTACTTCAATCACGAACTCTTCGGCCAGCCGACGGACCTGCCGTGGGGCCTCGAGATTCCGTTCGACAACCCCGCCTTCCCCGTTGGACTCCCCGAAGGCACGCTCTTTCACCCCACGTTCTTATACGAAATGATCTGGAACGTCGTGGGCATCGTCTTCCTGCTCACGATGGAGCGCCAGTTCCGTCTTGAGAAGCGCCAGATCTTCGGCATTTCCGTGCCGATGCCCGTCGCTAACCCGCAAGCCCGGTTGCAGTGGGGCAAGGTCTGGGCCCTGTACATGATTTGGTACGGCGTCGGCCGTGCGTGGTTCGAGACGATCCGCGTTGACCCGAGCGAGGTATTCCTTGGCATTCGGTCAAACGTGTGGGGTGCATTCGCGGCGATTGCGCTCGGGGTAATTCTCTTCCTCGTGCAGCGGCGCCGGCATCCAGGAATCGAACCGAGCGCGTACATGCCCGGCCGCGAGTGGACGCCGGACGGTGCTGTAGACTCTGGCGAGACCTATTCGGAGACCGACGAGCCCGGCGATGACGCCGCAGAAGCTTCCGAAAAGCACGCCACAAGCGGAGCACGCAGCACGTCCTCATAATCCGGGGCCGTTTTCCTTCTTGGGCCACTGACGTCCCCTCCACCGCAGCAAGACTGTGCGCAAGCACTTCGTGAGGACGGTTCACATGGCTCTCACGCCAGCCTTCGAACGATTTAGTTCGACCCCGAGCGCAACGGGTCTTTACGACCCGCGCAACGAACGCGACGCGTGCGGACTTGCGATGGTCGCGACCCTGCGGGGTACGGCGGGCCACGACATCATCGAGACCGCCCTCACGGCGCTGCGAAACCTCGAGCATCGTGGAGCGGTCGGATCGGATGCCGGCACGGGTGACGGTGCGGGCATCGTCACGCAGATTCCCGATGGCTTCTTGCGCGCATCCGTGGACTTTGAGCTTCCGGCAGCATCGCGCTACGTCGTCGGCATGGCGTTCCTGCCTACGGCCTTGGAGGAGCGCGCCGAGATCAAGGCAGGCATCGAGGCGTTAGCCGCCGAAGAGCACCTCACGGTTCTCGGATGGCGCGTCGTCCCGACGGAAGCGGCAAACCTCGGCGCTCTCGCGCGCGCCGCCATGCCTGCATTCGAGCAAGTGTTTTTGCAGTCGACGCGCACCGACGCGAAGGGCCCGATCGGCGGCATCGAGCTCGAGCGCCAGGCGTTCCGCTTGCGCAAGCGCGCGGAGCGTGAGCTCTACGCGTACTTCCCGTCGCTCTCGAGTCGAACCCTCGTCTACAAGGGAATGGTCACAACGCTCCAGCTCGAGCCGTTCTACCCCGACCTCTCCGACGAGCGCTTCGTGTCGAAGCTCGCGCTCGTTCATTCGCGCTACTCGACCAACACGTTCCCGTCGTGGCCGCTCGCGCAGCCGTTCCGCATGATCGCCCACAACGGCGAGATCAACACGGTGCAGGGCAACCGCAACTGGATGCGCGCCCGACAGTCACAGCTCGAGAGCGACGTGCTTGGCGACATCCGCTCGATCCTCCCCATCAACACGCCCGGCGCTAGCGACTCGGCGTCGTTCGATGAGGTCGTTGAGCTTCTCAATCTCGCTGGGCGATAGTTGACCCACGCGATGATGATGATGGTTCCCGAGGCGTACGAGAACCAGACGGATGTCGACCCCACGCGCCGCGCCTTCTACGAGTACCACTCGATGCTCATGGAGCCGTGGGACGGCCCCGCCGCGCTCGTCTTCACCGACGGTTCGCTCGTCGGTGCAACCCTCGACCGCAATGGACTTCGCCCCGGCCGCTACCTTGTGACCGACGACGGGCTCGTCGTGCTCGCGAGCGAGATCGGCGTGCTCGACATCGAGCCGAGCCGTATCGTGCGCAAGGGTCGCTTGCGCCCGGGCAAGATGTTCCTCGTCGACACTGTCGAGGGTCGACTCATCGAAGACGACGAGATCAAGGCAGAGCTCGCGGCATCCGAGCCGTGGGGCGAGTGGCTCGACGCGGGCCGCATCGCGCTCAAAGACCTTCCCGACCGCGAGCACATCGTGCACACCCCGGCGTCGGTTTCGCGTCGTCAGCGCACATTCGGGTACACGGAAGAAGAGGTGCGAATCCTCATCACGCCCATGGCGCAAAACGGCACCGAGCCTCTCGGTGCGATGGGTTCTGACACGCCCATCGCGGTGCTCTCGGAGCGCCCGCGTCTGCTCTTCGACTACTTCACGCAACAGTTCGCGCAAGTCACGAACCCGCCGCTCGACTCGATTCGCGAAGAAGTCGTGACGTCGATGAAGCTCGGGCTCGGGCCTGAACGCAACTTGCTCACGGCGACGGCGGAACACGCCAAGCAAGTCGCGCTCGACTTCCCCGTCATTGACAACGACGAACTCGCGAAGATCCAGCACATCGACCGGCACGCCGGTAGCTCGCTCACGGCGACGATCCGTGGTCTCTATCGCGTCGACAAAGGCCCGAAGGCGATGGAGAAACGGCTCGCGAAGATGTGCGATGAAGTGGATGTTGCAATCGCCGACGGTGCGCAATTCATCATCCTGTCCGACCGCGATTCCAACAAGGACTACGCGCCGATTCCGTCCCTCCTCATGCTTTCGGCCGTCCACCATCACCTCATCCGCGAAGAGAACCGCATGAAGGTCGGGCTCATCGTCGAGGCGGGCGACGTGCGCGAAGTGCATCACGTTGCGCTTCTCGTGGGGTATGGGGCATCCGCGATCAACCCGTACTTGGCCATGGAGACGGCGGAAGAGCTCGTGCGAAGCGGGATGATTCACGGCCTCACGCCCGAGCAGGCTGTTAAAAACCTCATCAAGGCGCTCGGCAAGGGCGTGCTAAAGATCATGTCGAAGATGGGTATCTCGGTCGTGGGTTCGTACGCGGCTGCTCAAGCATTCGAGGCGGTGGGTCTGAGTCAAGAACTCGTCGACCAGTACTTCACAGGCACCTCGAGTCTTCTCGGTGGCGTCGGGATGGGCGTCATCGCGGCGGAGAACGCCGCGCGCCACGCGTCCGCGTATCCCGAAGACGGCAGAACCGACGTTCATGAAGTGCTCGCGACGGGCGGCGAGTACCAGTGGCGCCGAGAGGGTCCGCCCCACTTGTTCAACCCCGACACGGTGTTCAGGCTCCAGCACGCGACGCGTGCCCGCCGGTACGACATCTTCCGTGAGTACACGAAGCTCGTCGACGATCAGGCCGAGAACCTCATGACTCTTCGTGGGCTCTTCAAGATCAAAGACGGAGTACGACCGGCCGTGCCGATTGATGAAGTCGAATCCGTCGAGTCGATCGTCAAGCGGTTCAACACGGGCGCGATGAGTTACGGCTCCATCAGCCAAGAGGCGCACGAGACCCTCGCGATTGCGATGAACCGCTTGGGCGCTCGGTCCAACACGGGCGAGGGCGGCGAGGATGTTGATCGGTTGCTCGACCCCGAGCGACGCAGCGCGATCAAGCAAGTAGCATCCGGCCGCTTCGGTGTCACGAGCATGTACTTGACTCACGCGACCGACATTCAGATCAAGATGGCTCAAGGTGCGAAGCCTGGTGAGGGCGGGCAGTTGCCTGCTGGCAAGGTCTATCCGTGGATAGCTCGCACGCGCCACGGCACCGCTGGCGTTGGTCTCATTTCGCCGCCTCCGCACCACGACATCTATTCGATCGAAGACCTCAAGCAGCTCATCTTCGACCTCAAGCGTGCGAACCCGAGCGCTCGAGTGCACGTAAAGCTCGTGAGCCAATCGGGAATCGGCGCTGTGGCAGCGGGCGTGACGAAGGCGAAAGCGGATGTCGTGCTCGTGTCGGGGCACGATGGCGGCACGGGCGCGAGCCCCCTCAACTCGCTCAAGCACGCGGGAACCCCGTGGGAACTGGGCCTCGCCGAGACACAACAGACCCTCATGCTCAACGGCATGCGCGACCGAGTCGTAGTACAGGTCGACGGCCAGATGAAGACGGGTCGAGACGTGATGATCGGCGCCTTGCTCGGTGCGGAAGAGTACGGTTTCGCGACCGCCCCGCTCGTTGTCTCGGGTTGCATTCTCATGCGCGTGTGTCATCTCGACACGTGCCCTGTGGGCGTCGCGACTCAGAACCCTGAGCTTCGCGCGAGATTCAGGGGCAAGCCCGAGTTCGTCGTCAACTTCTTCGAGTTCTTGGCGCAAGAAGTGCGCGAGTACCTTGCGCTCTTGGGCTTCCGCAGCCTCGAAGAGGCAATCGGCCATCGCGAATTGCTCGACGTCGACGGTGCCGTCGAAC
>JANNCX010000371.1:0-3432 GCA_031387145.1 Salinibacterium sp. | reverse complement strand
TCGGTGCCGCCGGGCTCTCGCGAAACGACGACCGTGCGACCGATACTTTCGAGCCACGTGATCAAGAGACCGGACTGAGTCGACTTTCCCGAACCGTCACCGCCTTCGAGCGTAATGAACAGGCCGCGAGTCACTTTTTCGCCGGAGCCTTCTTTGCAGCGGGCTTCTTCTTGGGTGCTGCCTTGGCGCGTGGCTTCGCTGGTCCCTTCGCGCGCTTGTCTGCGAGCAACTGAACGGCGCGGTCGAAGTCGATTTCTTCGATGGTCTCGCCGCGCGGAATCGTCGCATTGGTCGTGCCGTCGGTCACATACGCCCCGAAGCGGCCGTCCTTGATCTTGATGGCCTTCTCACTCACGGGGTCGGGAAGCTCGAACTCTTTGAGTGCACTGGATGCCGTGCGGCCCCCATACTTCGGCTGGGCGTACAGCTCGATTGCGCCCGCCAAGTCGATGCCGAATATCTGATCCTCGGAAAGCAAGGACCGCGTATCGGTGCCCTTTTTTAAGTACGCACCATAACGGCCGTTTTGCGCCGTGATCTCTGCGCCCGACTCGGGGTCGACGCCGACGACTCTCGGCAGATTAAGCAGCGCCAGCGCTGTCTCGAGGTCGATCGTGCCGAGATCCATTGACTTGAAAATGGATGCAGTTCGCGCCTTCACGACGGGAGCCTTCTTGGGCTTCTTGGCCTTCTTGACCTCGCCCGTCTTGGGATCAATGACGTCGGGCTCGGGTTCTGGCTCGGGAATCTCTGGCTCAAGTTCCGTGATGTACGGGCCGAAGCGACCGTCTTTCGCGACGATCTCCTTGCCGGTTTCGGGGTTGATTCCTATGACGCGATCCACGATCACGGGAGCGTCGATGAGCTCGCGGGCTTTCTCGGCCGTGAGCTCGTCAGGCGCGAGGTCTTGCGGGATATTGACGCGACGAGGCGTGTCTTCAGTCTCGCCTGGGGCCTCGAGGTACGGCCCGTACTTGCCGATGCGGAGGGTCACGTCATCCGCAATCCTGATCGAGTTGATTTCGCGCGCATCGATGTCGCCGAGGTTGTCGATGACCGTGCGGAGGCCGCGGTGCTTCTCGCTGCCGAAGTAGAAGCCCGTTAGCCACTCGACTCGATCGGCCTCGCCGTCGGCGATGCTGTCGAGGTCGTCTTCCATCTCGGCCGTGAAGGTGTATTCGACGAGGTCGCCGAAGTATTCCTCGAGCAGTCTCACGACGGAGAACGCGATCCAATTGGGCACGAGCGCTTGGCCGCGCGGTGTGACGTAGCCGCGATCGATAATCGTCGAGATGATGCTCGCATAGGTCGACGGGCGACCGATGCCGAGTTCTTCGAGTTGCTTGACGAGGCTCGCCTCGGTGTAGCGCGGAGGCGGAGATGTTTCGTGCCCCTTCGCCTCGACGTCAACGGCCGTGAGCGATTGCCCGACCGTGAGCACCGGCAGCTTCGCCTCGGTCGGCTCTGCGGCTTCGTTGCGCTCTTCGTCGTGGCCTTCCTCGTATGCGTGGAGGAATCCGCGGAACGTGATGACGGTTCCCGTTGCGACGAACTCGGCAATGGTTGAGCCAAAGACCGGCCCGGCCGAGATCGTGACGGATGCCGTCGATCCCTTCGCGTCGGCCATTTGCGACGCGACCGTGCGCTTCCAGATGAGGTCATAGAGCTTGAAGTCGGTGCCTCGAAGTGTCGACGCGAGTTCGCTCGGCGTGCGGAAGGTGTCGCCCGAGGGTCGAATCGCCTCGTGCGCTTCTTGAGCGTTCTTGCTCTTGCCTGTGTACACGCGCGGCGCATCCGGAACCGTCTCTGGCCCGTACAAGCTTCGCGCTTGCGAGCGCGCTGCTTCGATTGCTTGCTGCGAGAGCGTCGGCGAATCGGTTCGCATATAAGTGATGTAGCCGTTTTCGTAGAGCGATTGCGCGACGCTCATGGTTTGTCGTGCGGAAAACCGCAGTTTTCGACCGGCCTCTTGCTGCAGGGTCGACGTCGTAAAGGGAGCGGCGGGCCGACGCGTGTACGGCTTGGCCTCGACGTTAGCGACAGTGATAGCCACGCCAGGTTCGCGCAAAGCATCTGCGAGCGCTGTCGCGGCCGCCTCGTCGAGGGCAACCGCATCCCCCTTGAGGTTGGCGCGGTCGTCGAAGTCTCGACCCGCCGCGATGCGCTTGCCGTCGACACGCACGAGTCGTGACTCGAAACGCTCGGCGGGCGAGTTCGGTGTGAGCCCGGCGATGAGGTCCCAATAGCTCGCGATGCGAAATGCCATGCGCTCACGCTCGCGATCGACGACGAGTCGAGTCGCAGCGGATTGCACGCGTCCGGCGGAGAGCCCCGGCCCGACCTTGCGCCATAGCACGGGCGAGATCTCGTAGCCGAACAGTCGGTCGAGGATGCGGCGGGTCTCCTGCGCGTCGACGAGCGCGGTGTCGAGCTCGCGCGGGTTGGCTATGGCGTACTGGATGGCGTCCTTGGTGATCTCGTGGAAGACCATGCGCTTCACGGGAACCTTGGGCTTGAGCTCCTGGAGCAGGTGCCACGCGATGGCCTCGCCCTCGCGGTCCTCATCCGTCGCGAGGAAGAGTTCGTCAGCGCCCTTGAGAGCCCGCTTGAGATCGGCGACGGTCTTCTTCTTCGCGTCGGAGACGACGTAGTACGGAACGAAGCCGCCCTCGACGTCGACCGAGAACTTGCCGAGCGTGCCCTTCTTGAGCTCGGGCGGGAGGTTCTTCGGCTCGATGAGATCGCGAATGTGCCCAACCGACGACATGACGTCGTAACCCTCGCCCAGGTATTGGGCAATCGTCTTGGCCTTAGTGGGCGACTCGACGATGACGAGCTTGGTTGACACGATGCTCCTTGAATATGGGCGCAGGGCAAATTGCGCCTCTGTCAGCGACACCATACACACTCACCCCACGCTCTCACCTAATCCGACTCACCCCATGGTGGACCGGCTGTAGCGGATGCAAGGGCCGCAATCCCGAGCAAAGTACGCTCAACCGTCACGGTCACGACGAGTCCGTCGAGCTCGCACGACCGTAATACTGCCCCGTTCGCGGCAGCGACTACGGCAGCTTGTGCGCACGGATCTGTCGATGCTGGATGGGCACGACGACCCGCTCGCGATCGCCGAGGGCATCGCCGCGGATCTAGCGAAGTACGCGGTGATCATGCTCCCGCTGGTTCAGTCCGCTCGGGCCGCTGGGATCTCGGCACGGGGCATTTGGGATCAATTCGCTCTGCACCTGGTGGGGGAACCCTTGATGTTGTCGCGGATCGCGCTGATCACACTCTGGTGGTCGGAGGCAAACCTCGACAGATAAACGGATACACGCCCTCGACTGAACGGTGGATGCCGCAGGCGGAGTTCCGGCTCCGCCCGCTAATCTCTGATCGTGGATAACGTCACGGAACTATATACGGACATTGAGG
>JANNCX010000348.1:0-2143 GCA_031387145.1 Salinibacterium sp. | reverse complement strand
CGCGCCAAGCTGTACTACCTCCGCGCTCTTCGTGGCAAGAAGGCGAAGATCAAAGAGAAGCGCGACTTCTAAGCAGTCAAACGGGCCGGTGCGTAAAGCGCCGGCCCGTTTTGCTTGTGCCCCGGCTGGTCGAATTCACCAATTCGGTCCATCACTTTCGCGAAGAATGGGCAGATTCGCCGAACTCGACTCCTCGGAAGCCGCCCGGAGTTCCGTCGTCGGGCACCGAGTAGGTGCCGTATCGTGCGCGAACGCCGGGGCTCAGCACATCGCGCGCGGTCAAGCAGACGATCAGGTGAACGCCTCGTGTTATTGTTTCATACTGAAAATAACTAGAGGATTCATGGCACTTTCAACTCTCCACGAGCTCACATCCGACGGCGTCTCACTCGTCATCGACACCAGTCGCGGCACGCCCGAGATCGTTCATTGGGGTGCTCCACTCGGCGAGGCGAGCGACCTACTCGCCGCGACTCTCGACGGCGTTCCGCAATCGGGGCTCGACGAACTGTACGCAGCGGGCTTCTGGCGTGAACACTCGCGCGGGTTCCTCGGTCGGCCCGCAGTCCAGGGCCATCGCGCTGGACTGGACTGGACACCCCGCTTCGAGATCGCCGATATTGAGCACGGTCCGAACATTGTCGCCATGACATCCATCGACGACAACGCTCGATTGGTCGCTCGCGTTCGGTTCGAGCTCACGCAAGCGGGAGTGCTTCTCGTCTCCGCTTCGCTGACCAACGCAGGCACCGACATCTACGAACTCGCCGAATTTACAGCGTGGATGCCCGTTCCAGATCACGCCGTCGAAAGCATCGACTATTCCGGGCGATGGCTCAAAGAGCGCCAACCGCAGCGTCGAGCAATCCAAGACGGATGTTGGCTCCGCGAGGAACGCGAAGGCCGAACGGGTCACGGCGCGACTATCGTACAGCTCGCGATGACGGCGGGCGCCGACTACCAACACGGCTCGGTGTGGGCGCTCGGCCTTCAGTGGAGCGGCAATTCGCGCTACGCGATTGAGCGCCTCGCGACGGGCTACACGGCGATGGGCGCGGGCGAGTTGTCGCTCCCCGGCGAGATTCGACTCGAACCAGGCGAAACCTACGATGCACCAACGGTCGCCGCGGTGTATTCCGCGCGCGGCATCGACGGCGTGAGCGACCGCTACTTCCGGTGGATTCGCAGTCGCGAGAATCACCCGGCGACGCCACGACCCCTCACTCTCAATGTGTGGGAGGCCGTGTACTTCGACCACGACCTCGATCGATTGAGCGCGCTCGTCGACGCGGCGGCGACCGTCGGCGTCGAACGATTTGTGCTCGACGACGGATGGTTCGCCGCGCGCAGGGATGACTTCGCCGGACTCGGCGACTGGGTCGTATCCGAGAGTGTGTGGCCCGAGGGGCTCGATCCGCTCATCGCGAAGGTGAAGGCCGCGGGTATGGGATTTGGGCTGTGGTTTGAGGGCGAGATGGTCAACGCCGACTCTGATCTCTACCGCGCGCATCCCGAATGGATTCTGCACACGAGCGGGCGCGTGCCGGCCGAAGCGCGGCACCAGCAAGTGCTCGACATTACGCACGAGGGCGCTTTCGCCCACGTGCTTGGGCAAGTCGATGCGCTCCTCAATCGGTACGACATTTCATACATTAAGTGGGACCACAATCGTCCCCTCATCGAAGCGTCGCACTACGGTCACGCGGCGGTTCGCCGACAGACGCTCGCGATCTACCGATTGTTCGACGAGCTCAAGCGGCGGCATCCGGGGCTCGAAATCGAGTCGTGCGCATCGGGTGGAGGGCGCATTGATTTGGGCATGATCGATCACGCCGATCGGTTTTGGACCTCGGACTGCAATGACGCACTCGAGCGGCACTACATTCAGCGGTACACGCAAGTCGCGATCCCGCCCGAGTTGCTCGGATCGCACATCGGCCCGACTCGCTCGCACACGACGGGCCGCGTGCACAATCTGTCGTTTCGTGCGAACACGGCGCTCTTCGGCCACGCGGGAATCGAGTGGGACCTGACGTCCGTCTCACCCGCCGAACTCGCACACCTCTCCTCGTGGGCCGCGTACTACAAGGCCAAGCGCGGGCTTCTTCACTCGGGCCGCGTCGTTCGGTCGCCCGCGCCCGCT
>JANNCX010000321.1:0-2829 GCA_031387145.1 Salinibacterium sp. | reverse complement strand
TGGATACCGATCGGCAACGCGACGCTCTCGACATTCGCACGCCATGAACGAACGGTCGAACTCGCGAATTGGCACGACGCCATCGCTGGAAACATCGCGGATCTCGCCGATGACGAAGTACACCCGGGCGGACCGATCACGGGAGGAATCTATGTCGACTCGATCACGCAAGCACTGCAGCGCCTCGCAGAACTGCCGCCCTTGAGAGGCGAAGACGATTACCGCTGGTTGCCTCGACCGCTCTAGTGCTCAATACACGCGGTTGTAGCTCACGCTCCGGTTCGACTCCTCGAACCCGAGCCCCGTATAGAGACCGAGCGCTCCCGTTGGACTATCCGAGTCCACGTCGAGCACTGCTTTGTCAAGCCCGGCGGCCGCGATCGCGCTCAAGGTCTTGGCGAGTAGCGCGGGAGCGATGCCGTGCTTTCGCCACGCGCGCGTCACGCCGACGAGGTCGATGTAAGACGAACTGAAGCCCTGACCCGGCCAGTCCCCCTCGTTGACGCTCGCGAGCACGAACCCGACGACGTCGTCGTTCTCATCGATCGCGACGAAAGAGAGTTCGGGCCGGAATGCGTCACGACCGACGAAGGACTTCCACTGTTCATCGTCGACGGGTTGACTGCCCCAATGATCGCGAAAGGAGTCGTTGCGCGCCGCGAGAGTCGCGGCCGATCGCTCGAGCGTAAATGGCACGAACGTGAGTTTGTCGTCGAGTGCGACCTCCGGAACGGGTTCGCCGAGATCACGGCGCAACTCGAGAAAAAACCTCGCGACCTCGAACTCGAATCGGCGCAAGAGTCGCGCCGAGGCATCCGCTCGCTCATCGACGAATGCCATGAGCCAGCCGGGCAGTGTCTTAGCGGATGTACCAAGCTGTTGTAGCCCGCGTTGTTCCTGCCATCGCAACAACTGCCGCCCGAGCCCCGTGCCGCGCTCGGAAGGACGCACCCCGCCGATGAGTATCGACCGCACTAGCGTGTCTTGGCCCGGCGGCATCAACACGAGTCCCCACCCGAGAACCCGCCCGGCGACATCCGTCGCAACGATCGTGTCGGCCGCGAGGTTGACGTAGCTGAGCTCGAAGTCGTCGCTCAAGTCCTCTTCTGGAACCACGTAGTGCGGGTGGTCGGCTACTGCAATTTCTTGCTCGCAATCGTGGATGCCCGCGACGTCGTCAATCGTCGCAGGCCGCCACTCGACGCCGGGCGTCGCGATGGGCAGCTCGACGTGAGGCACGGGGATCACTCGTGCGCTCAACGGAATCTCAGTCGCAGGCATGTGGGTCACGGGTTAAACAGTAAGACCCCGCCCGAGGGCGGGGTCTTACGAGTGGGTAACGACTATTCGCCGCCCTTTTCTGCATTGTGGGCCGGGACCCCGTTTTCGTTGACCACGTGGGCATTAACCGCTTCAGCATTTGCCGCGTCAGCCTCGACCACGTCTGCAGCGACCACGTCAGCGGCGACCTCGTCGGACTCTGCGTCTGCGACGACCTCAGCATCCGCGAGAGCCTCAGCATCCTCCACGAGTTCGACGGCCTCTGCCTTGGCGGGCTTCTCAGCCGGCTTCGACGCAGCTGCTGTCTTCTTGGCGCTCTTCGGCTTCGCGTTGACGGGCTCGAGCACGAGCTCGATCTGAACCATCGACGCGTTGTCACCCTTGCGGAAACCGAGCTTCGTGATGCGCGTGTATCCACCCTCGCGGTGCTCAACGAGCGGCGCGATTTCTGTGAACAGCTCGTGGATCACGGACTTGTCACCGATGATCGCGAGCGCGCGACGGCGGTTGTGAAGGTCGCCCTTCTTCGCAAACGTGATGAGGCGCTCAGCCACGGGACGCAGGCGCTTGGCCTTCGTCTCGGTGGTCTTGATGCTCTTGTGCGTGAACAGGGCAGCGGCCAAGTTCGCGAGCATGAGGCGCTCGTGGGCCGGTCCTCCGCCGAGGCGAGGTCCCTTGGTAGGTGTAGGCATTTTCTTTCTCCAGTATCGACGCTAGGCGCGGGCCTAGGCGTTGGTCTCTTCGTCGTCGTCGTAGCCGCCGTAGAAGTGCGCTCCGTCGAATCCGGGAACGCTGTCTTTGAGCGAAAGGCCCATCTCGACGAGCTTGTCCTTGACCTCATCGACGGACTTCTGCCCGAAGTTGCGGATGTTCATGAGCTGCGTCTCCGAAAGAGCTACGAGCTCGCTCACGGTGTTGATGCCCTCGCGCTTGAGGCAGTTGTAGCTGCGCACAGAGAGGTCGAGGTCTTCGATGGGCATGCTCAGTTCGCTCGAGAGAACAGCGTCGACGGGAGCCGGGCCAATCTCGATGCCCTCCGCTGCGCTGTTGAGCTCGCGAGCGAGACCGAACAACTCGGTGAGGGTGCGACCGGCCGAAGCGACAGCATCGCGAGGCGTGATCGCGGACTTGGTCTCTACATCGACGACCAAACGGTCGAAGTCGGTGCGCTCGCCCGCACGAGTTGCCTCGACGCGGTAGGTGACCTTGAGCACTGGCGAGTAGATCGAGTCGATCGGAATCTGACCCGACTCGCTGAACTCACTTCGGTTCTGGGTCGCCGACACGTAGCCACGGCCACGCTCGATGGTGAGCTCAAGTTCGAACTTCGCCTTGTCGTTGAGGGTTGCGATGACGAGCTCCGGGTTGTGGATCTCGACACCAGCGGGCGCCGAAATGTCGGCAGCCGTAACCTCTCCAGCGCCCTGCTTGCGCAGGTAGGCGGTGATCGGCTCGTCGTGCTCGCTGGAGACGACGAGGTTCTTAATGTTCAGGATGACCTCGGTCACGTCTTCTTTCACACCGGCAACGGTGCTGAACTCGTGAAGC
>JANNCX010000308.1:0-2555 GCA_031387145.1 Salinibacterium sp. | reverse complement strand
GCCCGAGGCGAAGGGCACGACCGTCAAACAGGGCGCCACGGATGCTCGCGAGCCCATCCGCTTCGCCAGCGTGAACCGTCGTCGGCATGAAGTGATGCGCTCGATAGTCGAACGCGTCGCGCAAGTTGCCGGCCGGGAATCCCGCCTCCGCACCCGCGATGTCGAACCCGACGACGCCGGCCCCACGGTGACGCACTGCGAGTTCGGCAATCTCGAGTCCTCGATCCGCGTGACGCATAGCGCTCACGAGTTGCCCCACGCGGATGTCTCCACCGGCGCCGCGCACATCATCGACTCCAGCGTCGAGGCCTTCTTGCACGGCCTCGACCGCTTGGTCGAGCGTGAGCCCGCGCGTGAGGTGTTGCTCGGGAGCCCAGCGGATTTCGCCATAAATGACTCCGTCGGCGTGCAGATCCTGTACGAATTCGCGCGCGACGCGCGTGAGTCCCTCGTGGGTCTGCATGACGGCTGTCGTGACGTCGAAAGTCTTGAGGTACTCCACGAGGGAGCCCGAGTCGGATCGCTCTGCGAACCAGGTTGCGAGGGCCGGGGCATCCGTCGCAGGAAGATCGAGCGAAACACCGTCTGCGAGTTCGATGATCGTCTGCGGGCGCAGTCCACCATCGAGGTGATCGTGTAACGAGACTTTGGGAAGCGCGGTAATGCTCGCGCCACCCCCGGGCATTAGGTACTGCTCAGCGGCGGCGTTCATGCTCCCAATCTACCGGCGCACGGCGCGAAGTGGGGAGGTCACAACTGCGCGCCCATCGTGCGCAACATGCGTCGTGCGATCTCGCGGTCGATGTCTTCGGGCACGGGCTGAGCACCGGGAGTGAGAGACTGCGGATTCACCGCGACTCTCTCGAGCGAAAGAGACTGCAACAAAAACCCGAGGTCCATCGACTCGAGCGAATTGCCCTTGGGTTCGCGGCCCGCAAGATTCATCATGCGTCCATCCGCGATCAAGATGACGTGCCGACCTCCCGGCAAATCGAGGCGCTCAATCGCGTCATCGAGCACGATGTGCGACGTCGCGAGCGACCGAAGACCCACCGTATCGATCTCCCACGGAAAGTGGCCGCAATTGGCGAGCACGGCACCATCCGCAACGCGCTCGAAGAATGGCTCGGTGAGCACGTTTGCGTGCCCCGTCGCGGTGATGAAGACCTCGCCCCACTCGGCAAGGTCGAGTAGCTCGCCGACCCGAAACCCATCCATCGCTGCTTCAAATGCCTTGATCTCGTCGATCTCGACGACCGCGACCTTCGCGCCCAGTGCTCGCAAATAGTGCGCGACACCTCGACCGCACCACCCGTATCCAGCGACGACAAACCGCCTGCCCGGAACCATGAGATTGGTGATCCGCATGAAGCTCTCTACAACGGACTGCCCCACCGCATGCTTGTTCTCCCCGATCGCTTTGAGGAGGCTGTCATTGATCACGATCATCGGGAACGGTATTCGACCGGCGAGCTCGGTTCTGAGTCGAGTGCCGCCGGTCGTGGTCTCCTCGGTTCCCCCAATGATTCCCGTGGGGTCGTCGGCAGCAAGCGCGGCAAGGTCGGCACCATTGTCGAGAAGGATGTTCGGACGAGCCTCAGCGACGGCCCGCACATTTACGTGATGAACGTCGAGCGAGTCGTCTCGAGAGCCGAACACCGTCATTCCGAGCCCACGCAGATACGCGACGATGTCGTCTTGAGTCGAGCCGTGGTTGCCCGTCGCGATCACTTGCGCTCCACCGGCCGCGAGCGTCTCGAGAAGCACAGCGGTTTTCGGCTCAAGGTGAAGCGACATTCCGATGCGAAGACCATCAAACGGCAGCGATATAGCAAACTCTTCGCGAGTGCGGCTGAGCAGGGGCATTCGTGATCTGATCCAGTCGACGCGCGCGGCGCCCCGCTTGCTCAGTTCCGTCATGACAGCACACTACGCCAGCGCGGTGGAGCTGAAAGCGATGGCGGATAGGCTCGCTTCATGGCGACGAAGATCATTCTCGATTGTGATCCTGGGCACGACGACGCGATTGCGCTCCTGCTCGCATGGGGCAACCCCGAGATCGACCTCGTCGGTGTGACGACGGTTGCGGGAAACCAGACGATCGAAAAGGTCACGCGCAACGCGCTCTCCGTCGCACGGATTGCTGACATCACTGGCGTGCCGTTTGCCCGAGGCGCACACCGGCCACTCGTACGCCCGATCAATATTGCCCCGTCGATCCACGGGGCGTCGGGCCTCGATGGTCCCGCGCTTCCCGAACCCACGCTTGCTCTCGACGACCGCCATGCTGTCACGTTCATCATCGACACGATCATGGCTGCCGAGCCCGGTGAGATAACGCTCGTGCCGACAGGGCCACTCACCAACATCGCGCTCGCCGTGCGCACCGAACCCCGAATCGCCGAGCGCGTCAAGCAAGTCGTGCTCATGGGCGGTGGGGTTAATGTGGGCAACTGGAGCGCGACGAGCGAGTTCAACATCATCGCTGATCCCGAGGCAGCTCACATCGTGTTCAACGAGTCCTGGCCACTCACTATGGTCGGCCTCGACCTCAC
>JANNCX010000305.1:0-3525 GCA_031387145.1 Salinibacterium sp. | reverse complement strand
CGCCGCCGCGCCGCCCCAGCCGCCGGATCCGCTGTTGGCAACGTTGCCGACCGCGGCTCGCACGATCGAAGCGACGTCGACTCCACCGTGCTCGAAGAAGCGGCTGTCCTCACCCGCGACGACAGCGTCTCGTGCGAATGTCGAGATGTCGTCCCACGCAACCTCCTGGCGGTTCTGGTCGTAAATCGTTGCGACGGGAACGTAGCCGCCCTCGTTGCCTGCCGCGCTCGAGATCGCGTAGATCGTGTTGCGCTCGGGCTGTTGCCCGATTTCAATGTATTCGGGGAGACTGTCGAAGATCCCGATCGTGCTCGAAGCGGTGATGCCGCTCACGGCGATCGCCGGTGCGACCATGACCGTCACGAGAAGGCCAGCGAGAGCACTGAAACCGAGGAAGCCAAGGAACGCGGAGAAGACTCCTCGACGCGGGGTTTTTTGGGCAGACATAGAATCAATGGTACGGGACGACCCTGTACCCCAACCTGAATGGATGCCGACAAATGTCAACGTGGGAGTACATCACAACGCCCTTGCTCATTCACAACACGACGGCAATTCTCAACAATTGGGGTTCCGAGGGCTGGGAGCTCGTGCAAATCGTGAATGGACCCGAGGGCGGCCTGGTCGCCTATTTGAAGCGCGAAAAGACCGATTCATAAGAGAGAGAAGACCCATATGTCGACATTGGATGCCCGGCTCGCTGAACTCGGAATCGAAATTCCGACCTCGTCAAAGCCCGTAGCGGCCTACATTCCCGCGGTAGCGAGCGGAAATCTCGTCTTCACGTCAGGACAACTGCCCATGGTCGACGGCGCGCTCCCGCTCACGGGAAAGGTCGGCGCCGCGGTGTCGGCCGATGACGCCAAGGCTCTTGCGCGCACGTGCGTGCTCAATGGTCTTGCGGCCGCGAGAACGGCTATTGGGTCCCTCGACCGCATTACTCGCGTCGTCAAGGTCGTTGGTTTCGTGGCATCCGACCCCTCGTTTACCGGCCAGCCGGGCGTCATCAACGGCGCGTCGGAACTTCTCGGTGAGATCTTCGGCGACTCGGGTGCACACGCGCGCAGCGCCGTGGGGGTTGCAGTGCTTCCACTCGAAGCGCCCGTCGAAATCGAGTTCGTCTTCGAATTCGCCTGATCTGCGAGCTAGTTCAGCTTGTCCGAGATGATTTGCATCACGGATGTGTCTGCGAGGGTCGTGGTGTCTCCGATTTCACGGCCCTCCGCGACATCCTGAAGCAAACGTCGCATGATCTTGCCCGATCGAGTCTTGGGCAACTCAGCGACGACGAAGACTTCTCGGGGTCGCGCGATCGCCCCGATCTGCGCAGACACGTGAGCTCTCAGCAGAGTGGATGCCTCGGCCGCCGTCTGAGCGTGCTCTTGGTCTGAGCGCAGAATAACGAACGCAACGACCGCTTGGCCCGTTGCCTCGTCGGCCGCCCCGACGACCGCGGCTTCAGCAACGATGGGGTGCGAGACGAGAGCAGACTCGATCTCTTGAGTCGACAAGCGGTGCCCAGACACGTTCATGACGTCGTCGACGCGCCCGAGCAAAACAATGTCACCGTCCGAGTCGACGTGTGCTCCGTCGCCCGCGAAGTACTTGAAGTTGCCGGGCTTCGAGAACTTCGACCAATAGGTCTCGGCGAAGCGTTCGGGGTCGCCCCAAATTCCGCGCAACATCGACGGCCACGGCTCGCTCACGACGAGCAGGCCGCCTTGCGGTGGGTCGACGCGAGTTCCGTCTTCGCCGAGAATGTCGATCACGATTCCGGGGATAGGCACTTGCGCGCTCCCCGGCTTGAGTGTCGTGATGCCGGGCAGGGCCGAAATCATGATCGCGCCCGTTTCGGTCTGCCACCACGTGTCGACGATGGGGGTCGTGCCGCCCCCGATAGCGTCTCGGTACCAGATCCACGCTTCGGGGTTGATGGGCTCGCCGACCGAGCCGAGCACTCGGAGACTGGAGAGGTCGAAGCCGTCCGGAATCGCGCGACCGAGCTTCATGAACGACCTGATCGCGGTCGGCGCTGTATAGAAAATGCTCACCTTGTACTTCTCGATGAGCTCCCACCAGCGGCCCGGGTGCGGCGTGTCTGGCGTGCCTTCGTACATGACTTGAGTGGCGCCATTGGCGAGCGGCCCATAGACCACGTAGCTATGGCCAGTGATCCAACCCACATCGGCCGTGCACCAATACACATCGGATTCGGGATGCACGTCAAATACGTTCTTGTGAGTGAACGCCACTTGCGTGAGGTACCCACCGCTCGAATGCAGAATGCCCTTGGGCTTACCCGTCGTGCCCGAGGTGTAAAGAATAAAGAGCGGATTCTCGGCCTCAAAGGCCTCGGCGACGTGCTCGGCCGGCGCGGCCGCGAGCGCGTCGCGCCACCAGAGGTCGCGACCCTCAGTCCACTCGACGTTATTGCTCGCGCGCTTGACGACGAGCACGTTCGTCACGGTGGTTTCGCCGAACTCGAGTGCGGCATCCACTGCGGACTTCAACGCAAAGATCTTGCCCTTGCGCCAGCCGCCATCGGCGGTGATGACGAGTTTTGCGCTCGCGTCATCGATGCGGCTGCGCAGGCTTTCGGCGCTGAAGCCACCAAAGACGACCGAATGAACGGCACCGAGACGGGCAACCGCAAGCATCGCAATGACAGCCTCGGGGATGACCGGCAGATAGATCGCGACTCGATCCCCTTGACCGATTCCCAAGGCGGCCATGGCGTTCGCCGCGCGCTTGACGTCGGCCGTGAGCTCCGCGTACGTGATGCTGCGGCTGTCGCCGGGCTCACCCTCCCAGTGGATCGCGACGCGGTCGCCGAGGCCGGCCTCAACGTGCCGATCGAGGCAGTTGTACGCGACGTTGAGCTTGCCATCGGCGAACCACTTCGCGAATGGCGGGTTCGACCAATCCAGTGTCTCGGTGAACGGTTCGTGCCAGTGTAGAAGCGTCTTCGCTTGATCGGCCCAAAACGCCAGGCGATCCTTCTTGGCCGCCGAATACAAGTCGGGGGATGCAACGGAGTTGGCGACAAAATCGGCACTTGGCGCGAATCTGCGTGACTCGTGTAGCAGGCTGTCAATCGAATTGGTGGACATCAGATCCTCGTCGATCTCGCGGGGCTGCCAGGCGACACGCGAACTGTTTTATCAGGTGAACGGTTTGATCCTAGACGCACCCAGATCATCCCATTGTGTTATAAACCCGGTGCGGTACACTGTGTTTCGTCAAATGCAAATTTGGCAAGCAGTGCCACAATGATTCCCCCCAATCAGGCACTGCTGTGGCGGCGCCTGTTCCCCCCAATAGGCGCCGCCCCTCTGGTTAATTGCGCGCCTGTCCCCGCTAGGCGCGCGGTGGGTATTGGGTCTGCCTCCCCCCGCCAACGCGATTGGCAGCACCTCCCTCCCAACCTGGCATCGCGCGGAGGCATCAACAGATCCGCTCTAGGTGCCAGGGCGCCGGCCTTGGTCGGCATAGCGTTCCCGCATGGACGACGTGGGTGCCTTCGTA
>JANNCX010000300.1:0-7528 GCA_031387145.1 Salinibacterium sp. | reverse complement strand
GTCGCGATCCCGGCTGGCTCCGTGCTCGCGGCACTCGCCGCGGGGAGCGCCGTCATCATCAAGCCAGCGCGCCTTGCCCAACGCAGCGGTGCCGTCATGGTCGAGGCGTTGTGGGAGGCGGGTATTTCGCGCGACCTTCTGACCCTCGTCGACCTCGACGGCCGCGACCTCGGTCGCCAGCTAGTGTCGCACGCGAGTGTCGATCGCGTCATTCTCACGGGGGGCTGGGAGACGGCACAAATGTTCCGTTCGTGGCGCGCCGACCTTCCGCTCCTTGCCGAAACGAGTGGCAAGAACGCGATCATCGTCACGCCCAACGCCGACCTCGATCTCGCAGTGGGAGACATCGTGCGAAGCGCGTTCGGTCACGCCGGCCAAAAGTGTTCGGCCGCGTCGCTTGTGATTCTCGTCGGTTCGGTTGCGCGAAGCGAGCGATTCGAGCGCCAACTCGTCGACGCGGTGCGCACTCTGCGCGTGGGTTACCCGCAAGAGCAAACGACCCAAATGGGTCCGATCATCGAGCCCGCGAACGGCAAGCTTCTCGGCGCGCTCACGACTCTCGGGGAGGGCGAACGTTGGCTCGTCGAACCTCGATCGCTCGACGAGTCCGGCAAGCTGTGGTCGCCGGGCGTTCGCGCGGGAGTCGCGGCGGGCAGCGAGTTCCACCTCACGGAGTACTTCGGTCCCGTGTTGGGGGTCATGACCGCTTCTACCCTCGACGACGCGATCGAGCTACAGAACGCCGTCGACTATGGGCTCACGGCCGGCATCCACTCACTGGATGCCGGCGAAGTGACCCGCTGGCTCGACACCGTACAAGCGGGCAACCTGTATGTGAACCGCGGCATCACGGGCGCTATCGTGCGCCGCCAGCCGTTCGGTGGATGGAAGCGGTCGACCGTCGGAACGGGCGCTAAGGCCGGAGGTCCCAACTACGTGCTCACGCTCGGAACGTGGGAGCCCGTCGAAGCGACGCCTGGCGAAAACATCAAGATCGATGGGCTCTCGCGTCGCGTCGCGTCCGTCGTCAAGCGGGGTCAAGGCGGGATCGACTTCGACGAGTTCGACCGAGTTCGCCGCGGAGCCTTGAGCGATGAGCAAGCGTGGGCCGAAGAATTCGGCGTGAGCCGCGACGCCTCTGGGCTCGAAGTCGAGCGCAACATCTTGCGCTACCGGCCCGTGCCCGTGACGCTCCGCCTGTCGGAGGGCGCGCCCATGGGTCACCTCATCCGTCTCATCGCTGCAGCGAGTCGCGCCAACGCGCCGATCTCGATCAGCTCGGCTATTCCGCTCCCGACGCCACTCGTGCAATCGTTCGATGAAGCAGTACCGTCTGCGATCGTGCGCGGCATCGTCATCGAGTCGGATGCAGCGTGGCTCGCAAGAGCGTCCACTTTGAGTGGTCGCGTGCGCCTCATCGGCGGCGACCCGCTCGCCCTGGCGCAAGCGGTGGACGGGGATCCGGATGTTGCGATCTACAGTGGCCCGGTAACCACCGCGGGGCGCATCGAGCTGCTGCCGTTCGTGCACGAGCAAGCGGTGTCGATCACGGCGCATCGGTTCGGGAATCCGGACCGAGTCATGGCGGCTCTCGTAGTCTAGGGAGCGTGAAAACGCCCTCTGTTCTGCTCAACGACGGTCACAGCATCCCGCAACTTGGACTCGGAACGTATGACCTGAGGGGCGAGGCGGGCGCCGCGGTGGTGTCCGCGGCGATCGGGCTCGGCTATCGGCACCTCGACACCGCGCGGCGATACGACAACGAAGAGGCCGTTGGCGAGGGCATCCGCCGGTCGGGGATCGATCGCGCCGAGCTCTTCGTGACGACCAAGCTCGACGGCGAGTTTCAGGGCTCCGACCTCGCGGTCACCGGGCTCGCAGGTTGCCTCGAGCGACTCGGCCTCGAGTACGTCGACCTGCTGCTCGTCCACTGGCCGCTGCCGACGCGCGGCCAATTCGTGTCGACGTGGCAAACTTTCGAGCGCCTGAAAGCGCAGGGCCTTACGCGTTCGATCGGGGTGTCAAACTTCAAGTCGGCCCACTTGGATGCACTCGCCGAAGCCACTGGCACGATACCCGCGGTCAACCAGATCCAAGTGAACCCCGCGATCGCTCGCGTCGCGGAACGCGCGGACCACGCGGCTCGCGGAATCGTCACGGAGTCGTACAGCCCGTTCGGCGGGGATGGCGCTCCCGTACTCACGTCGTCTGTCATTGCCGGTGTGGCCGCGAACCTCGGCAAGACCCCCGCGCAAGTCGTCTTGCGCTGGCACCTGCACAACGGACTAGTCGCGATCCCGAAGTCGGCAACTCTCGAGCGGCTCGCCGAGAACCTCGATCTCGACTTCGAGCTCAGCACCGACGACCTCGCTGCGATCGCGACGCTCGACGTCGAGATCGGCAACGACTCCGACGTTGAGGGGCATTAGTCCTCCACAGTCTCGTTGCTGATTGACTGTGCACTAATTCGCGCATAGCAGACGGGCTATTGAGTCTCGTGTAGTAGTTCTGTAGTATGAATGTCGACTGGAGCGAGCGAAAGCTCTACATGTGGCGACGTCACGGCATTGCCGCTCAGGACGCAAACGAAGCCGTGGAAGACGAATGGGCTTTGTGGGCGGATCCCGACCCTCGAAGCATTTCCGGTCGCGGCATTCGGGTGATCGGGTATAGCACTCGATGCGCACAGCCTCTCACAGTGATATTGATTTCTACCGGACACGACGACACGTACTGGGGAGTAAACGGATGGCCAGCGAACGCAACCGACCGCCGCGCGTATTGGAGCCGGAGAACATGACCCCGGCGCAACTCTCGCAGCTACTCGCGGAGCTCGCGGAGGAGTCTGAACGCACAATCGACGACGAGACGCCTTACCCGGCCGATACAGTTTTTGCGTTTCGGCCAGACACAATCGTTCAATCAGTCCGGCTCAACACCACCGACTTCGACAAGATCAAGGTAATTGCGGGGACGACCGGCACTCCCGTGAGCGTGCTCATTCGTGGCTGGATCAAGCAAGGTCTTGCGAGCGAAGAGGACTCTTCGATCGAGGACTCGATCGACCGACTGGGCGAAGAGCTCAACCGACTACGGCGCCTCACGAAGGGCTAGCGTGACCCACGCGAGTGCGTCATCCGTCGAGATGCGGAGGTCGCGCGCCCGGGCGGCGTAATCGTTCGCGGCCACTTGAAGCAGCTCAGCGGATGTTCCTGCTCGCGCCTTGACGACCGTGCCGTTGCGCCCGAGCGTTTCGACGAAGCCGTCCGCCTCGAGGGCACGGTAGAGGCGGGCAACCGTGTACGGCGCGACACCCAGGTCTGTCGCGAGCTTGCGCACGGTCGGAAGCTTCGTGCCCGCGATCAGCGCGCCCGTCGTGATCTGTTCGATCACTTGCGCGTGCAGTTGCTCGAAGAGAGTCGTCGGCGAGGCCTTGTCGATCGTGAAGAGCATCAGTCGTGTGTGCGGTGGATGAGGCGAGACAAGACGATCGCGCTGCGAGTGTGGTCCACGTTGGGAGCGATGCGCACCTTTTCAAGCGCGAGTTCGAGGGAGGCAATGTCTCGAGAGCGCATGTGCACGATCGCGTCGGCGGAACCCGTGACGGTACCCGCATCCACCACTTCCGGCACTGCCGAGAGGATGCGCTTGAGCTCTTCGGGAGCAACCGTGCCACGACAGAACAGTTCGACGTACGCCTCCGTCGCGAGCCCGTCGACGGCGGGGTCGACTTGAATCGTGAACCCGCGGATGACTCCGTCTGCAACGAGGCGGTCAACTCGACGTTTCACGGCGCTCGCCGAGAGCCCGATGACATCGCCGATGTCGCCGTAGCCCGAGCGCGCATTTCGGCGCAAGAGGTCGATGATTCCGTAGTCGAGGCCGTCCATGCGCATACTCTATGGCGAATAGTTGTGCCCGACCACTGTCAGACGCGGATTCGATGCGCTGTACGCTCTGACATTGCGGATAGGTGCGTGAAACACTGGATTCATGACGATGACCGATTCTGCGAGCATCCCGGCCCGCACCGCGACCAAGCGCTCCGTGCTCATGTGCCGCCCCGAACACTTCACGGTGAGCTACCGCATCAATCCGTGGATGTACCCAGACATCCCCACCGATACCGCGCTCGCAGTCTCGCAATGGGAGGTCTTGTACAAGACGTACCTCGACCTCGGCTTCGACGTCAACCTCGTCGACCCGGTCGAAGGACTGCCCGACATGGTCTACGCCGCCAACGGCGGATTCGTCATCGACAACATCGCGTACGGCGCGAGCTTCACCTACCCCGAGCGCCAGCCCGAAGGTCCCGCGTACATGGACTGGTTCACGGAGCAAGGCTTTGACGTGCGTGTTCCCGTCGAAGTCAACGAGGGCGAAGGCGACTTCTTGCTCGTCGATGGAGTGATTCTCGCGGGCACGGGATTCCGCACGGCATCCAAGAGCCACGAGGAGGTCGCGGCGATCTTTGGGCGCGAGGTCGTATCTCTCACGCTCATCAACCCGAGTTTCTACCACCTCGACACGGCGCTCGCGGTGCTCGACCCGCACAATGTTGCGTACTTGCCGAGCGCTTTCGACGAGCCCTCGCTCGAGATCCTGCGCGCGCGCTTTCCCGACGCGCTCATCGTGACGGAAGAGGACGCCGCGGTGCTAGGCCTCAACTCGTTCAGCGACGGATTCAACGTCGTGATCGCTGCTCGCGCGAAGGACTTCGAGCGCCAACTGCGCGAGCGCGGCTACAACCCCATCGGCGTCGATTTGTCTGAGCTTCTTCGTGGTGGCGGCGGAGTGAAGTGCTGCACGCTCGAGCTTCGTCGGTAGTCAGCGCGTAGATTTGGGCGATGCTCTCACTCCCGCGCCCCAATAACACCCCGCTGCGCGGGGGACCCGTACTCAAGTGGGGAATCCTTGCGCCAGGACTGATTGCCGCTGACTGGGCGCAGTCCGTCACGACCAATACTGACCAAGTGGTGTTGGCCGCGGCATCCCGATCCCTGGATCGAGCGCAAGCGTTCACGGCGGCTCACGGCATCGAGCGCGCTTATGGGTCGTACGAACAGCTCGTCGATGACCCCGACATCGACATCGTCTACATCGCGGCCCCGCACAGCGAACATCGAGCGCTCGCGCTGCTTGCGATCGCCGCGGAAAAGCACGTGCTCGTCGAGAAGCCCATCGCGCTCAACACAACCGAGGCGCGCGAGATCGCCGCGGCAGCTCGCGCTGCCGGGGTATTTGCGATGGAAGCGATGTGGTCGCGGTTCTTGCCGCAGACCGCGATCATCGCGCAACTGCTTGCCGACGGAGCGCTCGGCGACGTGCTCACCGTCACGGCCGACTTCGGTGCACGCTTTAGTTTCGACCCACTTCACCGTGCGTTTAACCCGGCGCTCGGCGGGGGCGCGTTGCTCGACATCGGCGTATACCCCGCGTGGTTTGCACACTTTGTGCTGGGCGCCCCGCGGCGAGTGACCGCGACAGGTACGCTCGCGAGCACGGGCGTCGACGACCAGGTGGCGCTCATCCTCGACTACGCGTCGGGCGCGCAAGCCGCGATAACCACAAGCATGCGCGTCGCGACTCCTCTCGCGGCGACCGCGAGCGGCACGCTCGCGCGAATCGAACTGCCGAGCCAATTCATGGGGCCGAGTGGGCTGCGCCTCGTAGTGGACGGTGGCGAGACGATCGAGTGGAAGGATGCCACGGGCTTTCAGTGGCGCGATGGGCTCTGCTACCAGACCACGGCCGTCGCGCAGCACATCGCGGACGGGCTCACGGAGTCTCCTCTTCATACGCTCGACGACTCGATCGCGGTGCTCGACGTGCTCGGCGCGGCGCGAGCGCAAGTGGGTGCTCTGTAGCGCATTTGTAGCACAATCGCGCTACAGTTGGATCATGAGCACGACGATATCTCAGCGCGAACTGCGCAATGACAATGCTGACATCATGCGGCGAGTCGAGCTCGGCGAGCGGTTCACCGTCACTCGCAATGGCAAGCCGATTGCGGCCGTAGTTCCCGTCGAGTCCCTGCCTGCCGAGACTCGACGCCTCACGGGTCGCGAGATTCTCACCGAGTGGGATGCGCTCGGGCCCGTCGACTCCGATGAGTGGATGCGCGACATCCGCGAAGGCAGTCCGCTTCGGAACCACGATGTTCTCGCCGACCCGTGGGCCACTCGGAACGGCCACCAGTGACTCGAGTGCTCTATGACACGTCGGTCGTAATTGACATGTCTGGGATCGAGTCGTGGATCGACTCGATCCCGGTCATTAGTGCAGTGACGCTCGCTGAGCTGAGTTCGGGCCTAGATATCGGCGATGCTCTCGAGCGGGCGGTGCGTCGACGCCGCGTCAATTACGCGGCCGCGACCTTCCAGGTCCTTCCGTTCGGTGTGGCTGAGGCCGACGCGTACGGCGTGCTCGTTTCGCTCGCGCGCGAATCCGGGCGCGGCCACCGAGGTCGCGCGCTCGACTTGCAGATCGCGGCGACGGCCATGACACATCGGATCCCGCTTCTGACTCGCAACCCCCGCGACTTCGAAGGCCTCGATCGCGCGGTGCAGATCGTGGCTATCTAAGGAGCCGGCCCATCCACACCGTGTCGTCCTCGACGAGCAGAGTCTCAAACCCGAGCCGCTCGTAAAACGCGATCGCGCCCGTGTTGTCGGCGCTCACGCCGAGGTGCACGCCGCCCACGTTTCGGCGGGCGAGTTCGTCGCACAGCCACTCGATGAGCTCGCGGCCGAGTCCGCGGCCCTGCGCGCTCGGCAGCAGATCGATGTGGAGGTGCGCGGGGTGGGTCGCGACGACCGCGTCGGGCGATCGCGCGGGCTCGTGCAACAGCCGCGTCATCCACTCGTCCGATGGATGCCCGCTGCCAACCGGATACTGCGCGCGCAGCTCGGGCCACCAATGCGCTTCGCACCATTGCTCGAACTCACGGGTGTTGGAACACGCGAGCACGTAACCCTCAATGCCGGTGTCGCTTGCTACAACGCGCGCAAGTTCCGGGTGGTTCACGACGTACGGCCCCGCGTAGATGTGACCGAGCAGATCGGGATTGACTGAAGCCGGCCCTGTCTCGCGGCACACGCGATAGACGCCCGGCAAGTCGGCGAGAATCGGCGGACGGATGGTGTTCACGCGCGCCACCCTATCGGTAGCCTCAACGTATGCACGAGCTTGATAAGGCCGATCCACTCGCCCACTTTCGCGACCGCTTCGAGCCGACGCCAGGGCTCGTCGCGTACCTCGACGGAAATTCACTCGGTCGTCCGCTCACAGCATCAATCGAACGAGTCGACGCGTTCTTGCGCGAACAATGGGCTGGCCGACTCATTCGGGGCTGGGACGAGGGCTGGATGCAGCAGCCCCAAACCGTCGGCGACGAGCTCGGTCGCGTCGCGCTTGGTGCAGCCGCGGGGCAAGTCGCGATCGCGGATTCAACGACCGTCACGATCTACAAGCTCGTGCGAGCGGCACTGGATGCCCGTCCCGGTCGCACCGAGATCGTGATCGATCG
>JANNCX010000283.1:0-2150 GCA_031387145.1 Salinibacterium sp. | reverse complement strand
CGGAACGATCAAGGGCTTCGCCGCAACCCCCAACCACACCGACTTGGAGACAATCGCCGGACTTGTGGATGCACGCCGCCTCGAACCCGTGCTCGATAGCATCCACTCTCTGGAAGAAACCGCTCGAGCTCTAGACATCGTGCGCAACGGCCACGCGCGCGGAAAAGTTGTCATCGAACTCTAGAGAGCCGCGATCACGCACAGACCGATGAGCACGACTTGGCCAATGAGCCTCGGCCAGAACGGGATCGCGGCGCGGCCAAAGCGCGCTGGGTCTCGCGCGGCGAGTGCGTTCGCGGGAAACACAATGACGAGGAAAACCGCGAGCGCGATGCCCGCCGCAAATTGCGTCGCGGGGATGAGCAGCCCGATACCGCCAGCGATTTCGCACACCCCCGTAAACGCGACGAGAGTCTGAGCGCTCACTCGGGTCGTAAACGAAGGCGGAATCATTGCGGCCATGGTCTGTGCCGGGGCGGGCACGAAATGCATTACCCCCATCGCGACAAAAATGACCGCGAGCATGACGCGGAGAACCCACTGGGCGGTGTCGATCACGACTCCATGGTTGCAGCACTTCGTCACATGGCGGTGCGCACTAGTCGCTCCCAGTAAAGTTGGGTGGGTTGCGCGACGGCGCCCGCCTGCCAGCTCCCCAGTACGTGTACAAACCTAAGGACTCGACTCGTGGCCAAGCCGATCGTGCTGATCGCAGAAGAACTATCGCCAGCTACTGTCGAGGCTCTCGGCCCCGACTTCGACATCAGGTCGATTGATGGCACCGATCGCGTTGCCTTGCTCGCGGCGCTCGCGGACGCGAGCGCAATCCTTATCCGATCGGCGACCAACGTTGATGCCGAGGCAATCGCGGCAGCGAAGCAGCTCAAGGTCATCGCACGCGCGGGCGTCGGTCTCGATAACGTCGACATCAAGGCAGCAACCGAAGCCGGCGTCATGGTCGTCAATGCCCCGACGTCGAATGTCATCTCGGCCGCCGAGCTCGCGATTGCGCACTTGCTTTCCCTCGCTCGGTTCATCCCCGATGCCAATCATTCGGCCAAAGCGGGAGAGTGGAAGCGCTCGAAGTTCACGGGTGTCGAGCTCTACGAGAAGACGATCGGTATCGTCGGTCTCGGCCGCATCGGTACTCTCGTCGCGCAGCGCCTCGCAGCGTTCGGCCCCACCCTCGTCGCGTTCGACCCTTACGTGACGCCCGCGCGCGCACAACAACTCGGCGTCTCGATGCTCTCACTCGACGAGCTGGTCGCGCAGTCCGACTTCATCACCATCCATATTCCCAAGACTCCCGAAACGACCGGGCTCATCGGCGCTGACCAATTCGCGATCGCGAAGCCAAGCTTGCGCATCGTCAACGCGAGTCGCGGCGGCATCATCGATGAAGACGCGCTCTACGCTGCCCTCAAGTCGAAGCGGATCGCCGGCGCGGGTCTCGACGTTTTCGTACACGAGCCGCCGACAGGCTCGCCACTCTTGTCACTAGACAACATCATTCTCACGCCGCACTTGGGCGCATCCACCGACGAGGCGCAAGAGAAGGCGGGTGTTTCGGTCGCGAAATCCGTGCGCCTCGCTCTCGACGGCGAGCTCGTGCCTGACGCCGTCAACGTCGCGGGCGGTGTTATCGACCAGAGCGTTCGGCCGGGCATCCCGCTCATGGAGAAGCTCGGGCAGGTATTCGCAGGGCTCGCCGACAGCCCACTCACGAGCGTCGATGTCGAGGTTCGAGGCGAGATCGTCGAGTTCGATGTCAACGTGCTCAAGCTCGCGGCGCTCAAGGGCATCTTCTCGAACACCGTGAGCGAAACCGTGAGTTACGTCAATGCGCCGCTCTTGGCCGAGCAGCGCGGCATAACGGTTCGCTTGATAACGGATGCCGAGAGCCCCGAATATCGCAACCTTCTGACTATTCGCGGAGCGCTCAGCGACGGATCGCAAATCTCGGTCTCGGGAACGCTCACGGGCACGAAGCAAGCCGAAAAGATCGTCGAGATCAACGGGTACGACGTCGAGGTGCCGATTGCCGAGCACCTCATCGTCATGATCTACACCGACCGACCGGGCATTGTCGCGATCTACGGTAAGGAGTTCGGCGAGGCGAACATCAACATCGCCGGCATGCAGATCGCCCG
>JANNCX010000264.1:0-2606 GCA_031387145.1 Salinibacterium sp. | reverse complement strand
GTCGACTCGCGTCATTGCGCGGATGAGCTGATCGATTCCACGGCGCGGTTCGATTCCGCCCATCGCGAGGATGTACCGCTCGGGCAAGCCGAGCTCTTCGGCGCGATCATCGGCGTCGGACGGCGGAGTGAGCGTTGTGCTCGGTGCACCACTGATGACGCGCACTCTGTCGCCGAAATCCACGATCTCGGTGAGCTGCTGTGCGACGGTGTGGCTCGGAACGACGATCGCGTCGGCGTATCGATGCGCGCGCTTGAGCATCGACTTGTGCCACGACACCGTTCGCGGGCTGAGGGAGTCGGGGTGTGACCACGCAAGGGTGTCGTGCACCGTCACGGCAATCTGATCGCCATCGTGGAGTCGATCGTGGCGCGCGAGGGGCGCAAACAAGCTCGGTGCGTGCACCATGCCCGTGCCGGGCAGGCGAGTGAATCCGTGTTGCCATGCGGCCGAGAGCTCGCGTCGTTCGAGAGCGCTCTTGTGCAGTTTTGCGAGGCCGGGCAGGCGATCCGCGATGACGGCGTAGTCGGAGTCGATGGATGCCGCGACAAACCCTTCGACGATGCACCCTCGAGGGGCGGTCTCGATGAGCGCGCGAGCAAGCTCCTCGCTGTACCTCGCGACTCCGCCGGGCGCAGTGGAGAGCATTTCGTCGATGATGAGGCGCAAGGTTGTCATTTAGGCTCCAGAGCTCCAGCGGCGAACGCCGCGGTGAGGGCATCCTGCCAGTCCCGCATGGGTGCGAGCCCCGCGGCCGCCCACGCGTCGTGCCCGAGTACCGAGTACGCGGGGCGCGGCGCGGGTCGCGAGAATGCAGAGCTCGTTGTGGGTTTCACTCGAGCGGGGTCGTGCCCGCCGAGCTCGAACACGGCGCGAGCGAAGTCGAACCAGCTAGCCTGGCCCGAATTCGTGCCGTGGTAGATCCCAGCCGGAGCGGCCGAGTCAACGAGTGCCACGATGTGCGCCGCGAGATCCGCGGTCCACGTGGGTTGACCCACTTGGTCGTCAACGACGTCGACGGTGTCGCGCGCGCTCGCGAGGCTCAGCATTGTGCGAGCGAAATTCGGGCCGTGTTCACCGTAGAGCCACGCCGTGCGCACAATGAACGTGCCCATCGGATTGAGCTCGAGCGCGAGCCGCTCCCCCTCGGCCTTCGTGCGGCCGTAGGCAGAGACCGGATTGCGAGGCTCGGTTTCTGAGTACGGCGACGTCGCGGTTCCATCGAAGACGTAGTCGGTCGAGAGCTGAACGAGCCGCGCGCCGTGCACGGCCGCCGCACGAGCGAGATTGCCGGCGCCGAGCGCGTTGATCGAGTGAGCCTCCGGCTCGTGGCTCTCGGCATCATCGACGCGCGTGTATGCGGACGCGTTGATGAGCACGTCGTGCCCCTCAGCGGCGGCGAGCACGGCGTCAGCGTCGGTGACATCGAGTTGCGCGCGGGTCGCGAGCGTGACATCCCGACCGGTCAAAGCAGCCGCGAGGTCGGTGCCGAGCATGCCAGCCGCGCCGGCGACCAGAAAGCGCGTCATAGGGCAGCGCGAGCCTTTAGGGGCTCCCACCATGCGCGGTTGTCGCGGTACCACTGCACGACTTCGGCGAGCCCTTGCGCGAACGGCACGAGGGGCTCATAGCCGAGTTCGGCGCGGATCTTCGAGATGTCTACGCTGTAGCGCAAGTCGTGCCCGAGGCGATCGGCGACTCGATCGACGTACGACCAGTCCTTTCCTGTCGCATCGAGCAAGAGTTGCGTGAGCTCTTTGTTGGTGAGCTCCGTGCCGCCACCGATGTTGTAGATCTCGCCAGCGCGGCCGCCGACGAGAACCATCGCGATTCCGCGAGTGTGGTCATCAACGTGCAGCCAATCGCGAATGTTGTTGCCCTCGCCATAGAGCGGCACATGCAGGTCGTCGATGAGGTTCGTGACGAACAGCGGGATGACCTTTTCGGGAAAGTGATATGGCCCGTAGTTGTTCGAGCACCGCGTGATCGAGACGTTGAGTCCGTGCGTACGAAAGTAGCTGCGCGCGAGCAAGTCACTACCGGCCTTCGACGCCGAGTACGGCGAGTTGGGCTCGAGCGGGCGTTGTTCGTCCCACGACCCTTCCGCGATCGACCCGTAAACCTCGTCTGTCGAGACGTGCACGAAGCGCTGCAGTTTGTGGCGTAGCGCGGCGTCGAGCAATCGCTGAGTGCCGAGTACGTTCGTCTCGACGAAAATTCCCGAATCTTGCACCGAGCGGTCGACGTGGGACTCGGCCGCGAAGTGCACGATCGCGTCGACTCCCGGCAGCACGCGGTCGAGCACGTCGGCGTCGCGGATGTCGCCACGCACAAAGCTGTAGCGCTCAGATTCGGCCACGGGCGCCAAGTTCTCGAGATTTCCCGAGTAGGTCAGCGCATCGAGAACGACGACTTCTGCGCCCTCTAGCCCGGGGTAGACGTCTTCGAGAGTTCGACGGACAAAGTTTGAGCCGATGAAACCAGCTCCGCCGGTTACGAGAATCTTCATAGGTGAGTCACCACAAGCCAATCGCTATCAAGAGTCCAATTATCCTCTGGTCTCGCGGTCGCCGCCGCAACACGGGCGCCAAGCGCGCAAGAGCCAT
>JANNCX010000260.1:0-10118 GCA_031387145.1 Salinibacterium sp. | reverse complement strand
AGCGACCCGCAACCGCGCCAGTGATCAGAAGAGCGACCCTCGCAGACCCGCAACTGTTGCACGACGTAGCGGCGATGACCTTTCCGCTCGCGTGCCCGCCGGGTTCGACGGCGGAGAGCCAAGACGCGTTCATTCGCGAATACCTCTCGGTCGAGGCGTTCACGCGGTACCTCGCAGACCCCGAGCGCGAACTGTTCGTGTGCACTGCAGACGCGGCCCTGAGCGGGTACACGATGGTCGTGTTCGGTGAGCCCGGGGATGCGGATGCCGCGGCATCCGTCACGACGAGACCCACCGCAGAGCTCAGCAAGGTATACGTGCTGCCCGAGTGGCACGGATCCGGTGTCGCGGCGGCTCTAGTGCACGCGTCGGTCGCCGCAGCCCGCGCTCGCGGCACCACGAGCGTGTGGCTCGGAGTCAATCAGCTCAACGTGCGCGCGAACCGGTTCTACGAGAAGTGCGGATTCGAGCGAGTCGGCACGAAGAAGTTTCGCGTGGGTGATGCGTTCGAGGACGACTTTGTTCTCGAACTGCTAACCGACGCAGTTAGTCCGAAACTCTAAGCACGATCTTGCCGCGCGTGTGACCTGTCTCGAGCGCGGTGTGGGCGGCCGCGACATCCGCTAGATCGAAAACTTGGTCGACGAAGACGCGTACGTCTCCCGACTCGAGCAAACGCGAGATCACGGCGAGAGTCGAGCCGTCGGCCGAAACGCGATACCCCGTCGCGCGCACTCCAGCGGCCGCGGCGTCCGCGACCATCGTCGGCCAGCTCGCGGTCGGTACTGTCACGATGAGTCCGCCGGGCTTGAGCACTGCTAGTGACCGAGTGGATGTCGCATCCACCGCATTGCCGATGAGGTCGATGACGACATCGACATCGCTCACGACCTCTTCGAACCGCACCGAGGTGTAGTCGATGACTTCGTGGGCGCCCAGTTCGCGCAGCCAGCTCGCGTTGCGAGCCGACCCTGTCGCGATCACGTGAGCTCCGAAGAAGCGCGCGAATTGCACGGCGAAGTGGCCGACCCCACCGGCGCCCGCATGGATCAACACGCGCTGGCCCTCGTGAACTTTGGCCACCTCGACGACCGCACCCCACGCCGTGAGCGCGGCGAGAGGAACCCCCGCCGCTTCGACGTGCGAGAGCGATCGAGGCTTGCGCGCGAGACACATGCCGGGCACCGAGATGTACTCGGCGTATGCGCCGCCGAACCGTGGCACCATCGTCATGCCATAGACCTCGTCGCCGGGCTTGAGGGTGTGGTTCTCGAAAGACGACTCAACGACGATTCCGCTGAAGTCACCACCGAGAATCGCGGGGTAGGCCGAAATCGCACCGGCGACACCCTTGCCTGAGCGCGTCTTGAAGTCGATGGGGTTGACGCTTGCCGCGACGACCTTGATGAGAAACTCGGCATTGACGCGAACAGGAACAGGCACATCGGCGGCGCGCAGCACTTCGGGGCCGCCGGTCTCGTCGATAACCATGGCGCGCATCGTGGTCATTGAGGGGCCTCCTAGGGGAGCGTCACAGTCCAGTAAAGGGCCAGAATGATTCGGCTGTGTTTCGATTGCGAAACTTCGCGGCAAACTATCGCTATTCTGCTCTGAATGTCTGTTGAAATTCCGCCCCGCACGAGCCGACTGCGCCAAGCCGAATTCGCGGCAGCAGCGATCGGGTGTGTGCTGGTTGTCGCGGCACTCTCAATCATCTGGGGTGCCCGATTGACTGTGCCTCGCGAACTCTACGTGAGCGAACTCGGCGCCGAGGGCGAACCGACGGCGAAGTGGTTCGAAGCGGCGCTCCTCTTCATCGTATTCGGCGGCAGTTCGATCGCGTGGGCGGGCCGAAACGTGCGCTCAAGCGTGCGTATTCTCGCGGCGTGGACGCCTGCCGTCTCACTGTGGATCGCGTGTGGCTTCTTTCTCGTCGCATCTCAAGTGACGTGTACGTCGGGTTGTCCGCTGCCGTATGGCGACTCGTTCACGTGGCAAGACTTCACGCACACCTCGACTGCTGTGCTCGCGTTCGCGGCAGCGTGTTGGGCGATGTTGCAGACTTCGTTCGCTGACGGGCATCGCGCGCTCGCGCTGCTCTCACGGGTATCCGGAACGCTGGTTGCCGTCATCGCGGGCACGGGCGGACTGTTCTCGCTCTTCCGTTTTCAGGTAGTGCTAGGCAGCAGGCTCGAGTTCGTCGCGACGACGCTCGCGATCGGCTGGCTCGTCGTGTTCGGGGCCGTTCTCGCGCTGCGATCGGCTCGAGCTTTAGCGCCGCAATTCGAAGAGCCGCGGTTAGCGCCGCAAGAGGCCAAGCAACCGGTTGGCTAGCCCAACGAGCACGTGAATCTCGTTGTCGTCGCGCTCGACCCAACGGGACTCGGGCTCGGCGCCCACGGGCACGAAGTCGTTGTGCTGCTCCCACACCACGAGCGTGCGCTCGGCACCGAGCACGTATTGCTGCCACCACACTTGACGCAAATACGACCGGGGGATGCTCCGCCACGCGTGACCCGTCGTCTTGATCTCACTCAGCACGAGTGCGCCGCCGAGCACGGCGACTCCGTCGGGCGTCGCGAGGTGGAGGGGCTGCTCGTGTGCGTGGTACAGCGCCGAGCTCGGGTGAATACCGTGTCGGGCGCGCACCCAACGAGCGATCTCCGGCTCGCGAGCGCGGCCGTGGTCGGTGTAGGCGTTGCCGCCAAAACCTGAGCCGAGCAGCTTGTCTTGAGCGACCGCGGCGAGAGCGCGCTCGCTCGAGAGGCGCGCAACATCCGTTGCGGTCACGCCACGACTTCGAGCGCGCAGCCACCGAACGCGATCCTCGGAGTAGGCGACGACCCGTTCTCGATGATCCGGCGCGGGTGTCTCCCAGAGGTCGAGTTGCGGCTGGATGGTCACGCTCCCATTCTCTTCTACAGTGGTGACACTGCCTCGTACGCCACCACCAAGGAGTTGTCGTGTCCAAGCCGCTGTCCATCCAGTTGTATACCGTTCGCAACGCAATTGCGCAGGATCTCGACTCCGCGCTCGAGCGAGTCGCTGGCCTCGGCTTCACGACCATCGAGCTCTATGACTTTGTCGAGCGAGCCGACGAATACGCGCGATTGCTCGCGAAACACGGCTTGCGTCCGTCGTCTGCTCACGTGCACTTGGTCGATCAGAACCTCGACGCTGTGTTCGCTGCCGCGAAGACCGTGGGCGTGACGACGATCATCGAGCCGCTCATCGTGCCCGAGCGCTGGAAGTCAATCGGCGACATCATCGACATCGCGACGTCGCTCAACCTCGCCTCGAGCCTCGCGGCGAAAGAAGGACTCACGGTCGGGTACCACAATCACGCGTGGGAGCTCGAGAACTCCTTCGACGGCATCTCTGCCCTCGAAGAATTCGAAGCGCTCCTCGATCCCGCTGTCGTGCTCGAGGTTGACACGTATTGGGCGACGGTTGGCGGCGCCGACACGGATGCCCTGCTCGAGCGCTTGGGAAATCGTGTGCAGTTCATCCACGTCAAAGACGGCGACATCAGCAAGGTCGATAAGAACCAACAGCCCGCGGGAAGCGGCCGAGTGCCCGTGCTCGAGATTCTCGCCGCGGCACCGCAAGCCGTTCGCGTCGTCGAATTCGACGACTACGACGGTGATGTGTTCGACGGAATCGCGCAAAGCGTTGCGTTCCTCACCGCCAACGGCGAGACCTTGTGACGACTTCGAAGGCCGTCGGCGTCGGCATCATCGGCGCTGGCTTCATCAGTTCGCAATACCTCGAGAACCTCACGACGTTTCCCGACATCGAGGTGCTGTTCATTGCCGACCTCGACACCGATCGCGCGGCCGAGCAATCCGCACACTACGAAGTGCCCGGTAACGGCACCGTCGCTGAGCTTCTTGCCCACCCCGACATCGAGATCGTGGTCAACCTCACGATTCCCGCGGCGCACGTCGAGGTCGCGCTTCAGGCGCTCGCGGCGGGCAAGCACGTCTTCACCGAGAAGCCCTTTGCCTTGGATCGCGAGAGCGGGCGGCAGCTGCTCGAGCAATCCAAGAAGCTCGGGCTCCGCGCAGCGAGCGCGCCCGACACCTTTCTCGGCTCGGGGCTTCAGACCGCCAAGCGCATGATCGACGCGGGCGACATCGGAACGCCGACGACCGCGCTCACGCTCTTTCAGGTTGCGGGGCCCGAGGCGTGGCATCCGAACCCCGAGTTTCTCTACGAGAAGGGCGGCGGCCCGCTCTTTGACATGGGACCGTATTACCTCACTGCTCTCATCCAGAACCTGGGGTCGGTGGCTCGCGTCGCCGCGACGGCGTCGACCGCTCGCTCGACACGCGTGATCGGCTCGGGCCCGCGCGCGGGGGTCGAGTTCGCGGTCGAAGTGCCGACCCACGTGAGCGCGATCATCGAGTTCGAGAGCGGGGCATCCGCTCACTGCGTCTTCAGCTTCGAGTCTGGCCTGAGCCGCGCGGGAGTGCTCGAGATTTCGGGCACCGAGGGCACGCTCGTTTTGCCCGACCCTAACTCGTTCGGGGGCGAGATCGTCTTGCACGTGGGCGGCGAGGCCGTGTCGACGACCGTGACCGAGGTTGTCGCCGAGCGCGGCGTGGGTGTCATCGAACTCTTTCGCGCGATCCGAGCGGGAGTGCCCGAGCGTGCGTCGAGCGAGCAAGCGTTCCATGTGCTCGACGTCATGGTGGCGATCACCGAAGCCGCCGAGAGTGGCGCTTTCGTGACGGTCGAGAGCTCAGCACCCCAGGCGATCGCTCTGCCCATCGATTGGGACCCGCGAGAGGCGACTCTTTAGCAACTCACAGCAGGCTCATAGAAAACTCCTCATACTGAAACAATGAGCGATTCACTTCACGTGTCGGCCGCTGCGCAGCCCAAGATCACTCGCGCAGACGGTAGCCCGATTCGCGCGGTAGTCGTCGACGACGAAGACTCGCTCACCGATCTGCTCTCGATGGCGCTGCGCTACGAGGGGTGGGATGTTCGGCTCGCCTCCGACGGCCAGCGCGCCTTGAGCCTCATCCGCGAGTTCCGCCCCGACGTTGTCGTGCTCGACATCATGCTCCCCGACATCGATGGAATGACCGTGCTCTCCCGGTTGAGGGCCGACGGCATCCAAACCCCGATCCTCTTTCTCACGGCGAAGGATTCAGTGGATGACCGCATCGCGGGTCTCACGGTCGGTGGCGACGACTACGTGACGAAGCCATTCAGCCTCGAGGAACTCGTGGCGCGCTTGCGCGCGCTCATCCGCCGCTCGGCGCTTTTGATTTCGGCGAGTGAGGATTCCCGTCTCGAGGTAGGCGACCTCGTGCTCGACGAAGACTCCTATGAAGTTGCTCGCGGCGGTGTCGCCGTCGAGCTCACGGCCACGGAGTTCGAGCTCTTGCGCTTTCTCATGCGCAATCCACGCCGTGTGCTCAGCAAGTCGCAAATTCTTGATCGCGTATGGAGCTACGACTTCGGCGGCAAGTCGAGTGTCGTCGAGATCTACATCTCGTATTTGCGCAAGAAGATCGACTCGCTCGGGGCTCCTATGATTCACACCGTGCGCGGGGTCGGCTACGTATTGAAACCAGCCGCCTCATGATGCGGCGCCTGACCTTACGTCGCCGACTCGTCATCGGCATCGTTGCACTGCTCGCGGCCGTGAGCGTAGTGATCGGAGTCGTGAGCGTGCTCGCGCTGCAGGGTTTTCTCATCAACAGGCTTGACGAGCAATTGATCGCCGCGACGAGTCGCTCGCAGGTCGCTTTCGAGGGCGGGCCAGGCGATCGCGACGGCGGCGATCACGGCAATCGCCCGCCGGCATCAGAGTTTCTTGCTCTGCCGGGTCAAGGCGCCGGCACACTCGCGGCGATCGTGAACTCGGGCGATGTCTTCAACGCGGCGGTTCTCGACGAGAGCGGCGCTCCCGTGGCACTCACAGCCACCCAGGTCGAACAACTGCAGACTGTCGATCAAGACGGAAGGCCCCACACGGCCGATCTCGGCGAAGGGCTCGGCAAGTATCGAGTCGTCGTGACTCCGAGCACACCGAACGGCGACGCGCTCATCATCGGCCTTCCGTTGGATGCACTGCAAGAAACCGTCGCCCGGCTCGCGTTGCTCGTCGCACTCATTGGCCTCGTCGGAGTTGTCGGCGCCGCGATCATCGGGGCGATTGTCGTGCGGCTCGCGCTGCGTCCACTCGAGCGCGTCGCGCACACCGCGACTCGCGTCGCGGAGCTTCCACTCGACCACGGGGAGGTCGCGCTCGCGGTGCGAGTCGACGCGCGCGACGCCGACGCCGTGACAGAAGTGGGCAAGGTCGGTGCGGCATTCAACCGCATGCTCGAGCACGTGGCATCCGCTCTCGAAGCGCGGCAAGCGAGCGAAAACAAGGTGCGCGCTTTCGTAGCGGATGCAAGCCACGAGTTGCGCACTCCGCTCGCGTCGATCCGCGGCTACGCCGAATTGACGCGGCGCGGCGGACACGATTTGCCGGCAGATGTGGTGCACGCCATCGGTCGCGTCGAGTCGGAGTCCGTGCGCATGACCGCACTCGTCGAAGAACTGCTGCTGCTCGCGCGACTCGACGAGGGCGCTGCCATCGAGCACGCTCCCGTCGACCTCTCGCGCCTCGCGATTGATACCGTGAGCGACGCCCGCGCCGCGGGGCCCGACCACACCTGGAAACTCGAGGTGCCCGGCGAGCCCGTGGTGATAAACGGCGACGAAGCTCGCTTGCACCAAGTGATCGCGAATCTGCTGTCGAACGCGCGCGCGCATACTCCCGCCGGCACGGTCGTGACGGCTGTCGTAAAGACCTCAAGCACGAGGGCGATCATCGAAGTGCGTGACACCGGGCCGGGCATCCCACACGCGCTCATCCCGACGGTGTTCGAGAGGTTCGTGCGCGGCGACGGATCCCGGGCTCGAGCCTCAGGCGGCGCGGGCCTAGGCCTCGCGATCGTCGCAGCGGCGGCAGAAGCACACGGCGGCCGGGCCGAAGTCGAGAGCAAGCCAGGGTTGACCGTATTCAGGGTGACCTTGCCCAGGTAGCCCGGTTTGCGCCCACCCACCCAGTCACGTACTCTTGTCGAAGCCAAAGACCGCAGGTCATGAGCGTGCAAACGCTCGTCGAAGTCCGTTTTCACTAACGGAGCCCGCGCAGGTGTGAAGTAGCTTGCCTTTACCGGTTTGTCGCTCCGTGCCCTGCGTTTGCAGATTGGCCGGAGCTTTTTTGTTGCCCCGGTAAGTCGCGGTCAGAGGCCACAACTAACCAACCATTAGGGAGCACCATGGCGAACAAGGAAGCATCAGTCGCCGAGTTGACGGACAAGTTCCGCACCTCGAACGCTGTTCTGCTGACCGAGTATCGCGGACTCACCGTTGCCCAGCTCAAGAGCCTGCGGCAGTCAATCAGTGAGCACGCAACATACGCCGTGGTGAAGAACACGCTAACGAAGATCGCGGCGAACGCGGCGGGGATCACGTCTTTCGATGACGTCCTCGTCGGGCCATCCGCTATCGCGTTCGTTCACGGCGACACCGTCGCTGTAGCGAAGTCGTTGCGTGACTTTGCCAAGGCAAACCCTCTCCTGCTCGTGAAGAACGGTTACTTCGACGGTAACCCGCTCTCGGCAGACGAGGTCAAGAAGCTTGCCGATCTCGAATCCAGGGAGGTGCTCCTCGCGAAGTTTGCAGGCGCCGCCAAGGCTTCGCTGTTCGGCGCAGCGTACTTGTTCAACGCACCGCTCTCCAAGGCCGTTCGCACGGTCGAGGCGTTGCGCGAGAAGCAGTCCGCGTAGTACTCGCGGAAAACAATTTCAGATACAAAGGAGAAAATCATGGCAAAGATGACCAGTGACCAGCTGATCGAGGCATTCAAGGAGCTCACCCTCATCGAACTCAGCGAGTTCGTGAAGAAGTTCGAGGAGACCTTCGAGGTCACCGCCGCAGCTCCCGCAGCCGTTGCAGCCGCACCGGCCGCCGGTGGCGCAGCTGCAGAAGAGGTCGAGGAGAAGACGTCGTTCGACGTCGTTCTCGAGGCTGCAGGCGAGAAGAAGATCCAGGTCATCAAGGAGGTGCGCGCCATCACGAACCTCGGTCTCGGTGAGGCGAAGGCACTCGTTGATGGAGCTCCCGGTGTTGTGCTCGAGGGCGCAAACAAGGAAGCAGCCGAGAAGGCAAAGGCCCAGCTCGAAGAAGCTGGCGCCACCGTCACACTCAAGTAGCACGGGCCCCGCGAGGGGTTCAGCTCGCACGTGGGCGTCGTTCCGTTAGGGACGGCGCCCACGTGTAGTTAAGGAACTTGCGCGTTTGAGTATTACCCCCCCATAATGGGGACTGTCTCCGCGATTACCCCTCGTTTGCGGGACAACAAAACCCGATCGAGTTACTCCAGCGAAAGTGCCCACCCGACGCACTGTTCAGCCGCTGGCGTGCCTCGTGCTAGATCGATGGGCCCGGTGAGCGTTTCGGGCGTTTCGCCGGTCCCATCTCTAGCGCCGTCTCGTGGCGACATCGTCGGCGCGCACTCCCGCATACTCTTGACTAATGAGCGGAATGCGTGGCGGTGGCGGTGGTGGTCACCGCGGCGACGCCGAAGCGCAACGCGCCTCCAACGCGACAGCGCCTAAAATCCCGAATCTGCTCGGCCGTATCGCGCAACTCTTTGCGCCCCACAAGTTCGCGATCACCGTCACGATTGCGCTCGTACTCGTGAGCGCGACGATCAGCGTGTTTCCTCCACTGCTGACGAAGCAAGCATTCGATGTGGGGCTTTTTCCCCCGTCGGGCGTGCCCGACGTACCCGAGCTCGTGCGACTCGTCACGATCATGGTGGTTTTGCTCGTGGCATCCGCTGTCCTCGGGGTGTGGCAGACGTATCTCACGGCGACCGTCGGCAACTCCGTTATGGGCGCGTTGCGCATCCGGCTCTTCGGGCATCTGCAGGCGATGGAGCTCGCGTTCTTCACGCGCACGAAGACGGGCATCATCCAGTCGCGGCTTCAAAATGATGTCGGCGGCGTCGCCGGCGTGCTCTCCAACACGATCTCAAGCGTCATCGGCAACACCGTCACGGTCATCGCGGCCTTCGTCTCGATGCTCGTGCTCAGTTGGCAACTGACGATCGTCGCGGTCGTGCTGCTGCCGTTGCTCGTAGTCGCGCAACGCAAGGTCGGGCAAGTGCGCGCGCGCATCGCGACGAAGACGCAAGAGTCGCTCAGCGACATGACGGCGATCACGCAAGAGGCGCTGAGTGTTTCTGGCATTCTGCTCGCGAAGAGCTTCGGTCAGCAGCAGTCCGAAGTCGATCGCTACACGGCCGAGAACGCCAACCAAGTGGGTTTGCAAGTGCGCTTGCAAATGAGCGGCCAGTGGTTCTTCGCGATGGTCAACATCTTTCTCTCGGTCATCCCGGCCGTCATATATGTCGTCGCCGCAATGCTCATTACCGGCGGGGTGGATGTCACGGCCGGCACGATCGTCGCATTCACGACTGTGCAGGCGCGCCTCATGTTCCCCCTGCTCGGCCTCTTGCGCGTGGCGCTCGACCTGCAGACGTCGTCGGCCCTCTTCGCCCGCATCTTCGAGTACCTCGACCTCGTGCCCGCGATCACGGATCGGCCCGATGCCCACGCCGTGCACACGAAGAAGCTCGGCCAGGTCGAGTTCGACGACGTGACGTTCCGCTACCCCGACGCTGGTGGCGACACTCCAGCAACCCTCAAGGGCGTCTCATTCACGATCCGGCCCGGCCAGTTCGCCGCGTTCGTGGGCCCGTCGGGAGCGGGCAAGACGACCGTCTCGTACCTCGTTCCCCGACTGCACGACGTGTCGAGCGGTCGAGTGCTGTTCAGCGGCGACGACGTGCGCGAGCTACAGCACGATTCCCTCGTACGCAACATCGGGATCGTGAGCCAAGAGACCTACCTGTTCCACGCGACGATCGCCGAGAACCTTCGGTATGCGAAGCCCGATGCGACGCTCGAGGAGCTCGAGCGTGCGGCTCGCGCGGCGAACATCCACGACACAATCGCGTCGTTCCCCGACGGATACGACACCGTCGTCGGAGAGCGCGGCTACCGCCTTTCTGGCGGAGAAAAGCAACGCATCGCGAT
>JANNCX010000251.1:0-1932 GCA_031387145.1 Salinibacterium sp. | reverse complement strand
GCAGTGTGCTCACGCGCTGATTTCGGTCCGAACCGCGAAGAGCTCAGGAAAGAACGTGAGCGACAACGCGCGCTGCAAGAACTCGACGCCTGACGAACCGCCCGTGCCGCCGCCCATGCCGATCGTGCGCGCGACCGTGCGCATGTGGCGGAACCGCCAGAACTGAAAGTTGTCCTCGAGGTCAACGAACTCTTCGCAGGCCTCGTAGAGCGCCCAGTTCTTGTAGGTCGCCATGTAGATGTCGCGAAAGACCGGCACGAGTTCGGGCGTGAAGGTGTGGGCCTTCGTAACATCCCTGTCGAGCACAGAAGGCGGAATCGGGATGCCCTGCCGCGACAAATAACGCAGAAACTGGTCGTACAGGCTCGGGGTGTCAAGCAGCCCGGCCAAGAGCTCGTGCGCGGCAGGGTCGGACTCGAACACCTTCAGCATCTTCGCGTTCTTGTTGCCGAGCAGAAACTCGACCGCGCGGTATTGGTACGACTGAAACCCCGACGAGGTGCCGAGCGCGCCGCGAAACTCCGAGTACTCGGTCGGCGTGAGGGTCGCGAGCACGCTCCACTGTTGCGTCATCGCCTCCTGAATGTGCTTGACGCGCGCGATGCGCTTGAGCGCGCCGCCCAGGTCGTCCGCAGCGAGCAGCTCGCACGCGGACCGCAGTTCGTGCAGCACGAGTTTGAGCCACAACTCGCTCGTCTGGTGCTGGATGATGAACAGCAATTCGTCGTGATGCTGCGGACTGGAGAGCGGATGCTGGGCCGCAAGCAAATCGTCGAGCGCCAAGTATCGGCCGTAGCTGAGCTTCTCGCTGAAGTCGGTCACGATGCCGGGTTCTAGCGGGCGCGTGTTGTCGGTGGCATCCATTGGTCCTCGATCCCTGAGGGGGCTCAGCCTCTGAGCGGATGACGGGAATCGAACCCGCGCTATCAGCTTGGGAAGCTGAAGTTCTGCCATTGAACTACATCCGCGTGCACGCCTTGCGGCGCTGCTGCAATTCTAGGTGATCCCGCGCAACGCCCGCCCCGGGCATCCACCAGTACGCCGCCGCCCGCTCGCGCGCATGCTGCGGACCCGCGCGCATGCTTCAGCGCCCGCGCGAGTCCACAGCGTACGCGCGAAGCGCTCTCAGTCGCGTGGGCAACCCGCCCTCGATCAGAATCGCGCGTAAAGGTGCAACGCGAAGCGCGTCATCCCACCCCCAGCGAACCGCCGAAAAGCCCGTCGCTCTGCGCAGTTGATCCTCGCGTCGCTTCTCGGCGAGCACTGCATCCGCCGTTGTCATCCCGTGGAGAAACTCTTTGCGCAGGTATTTACCAACACCGTCGAACTCGCCGAAGATCATATAGTCGGGCCACTCAAAGTCAGTTATCGCCGTCCGACCGGGCATTCGATGTTCTACCTGGAGAAGCGGCGCCGGAAAACCCAGTTCGTGAATAGTGCCGCGACTTAGTGATTCGCCGGGCGAGCCACTCCGACCGTCCGCCAAAGCCATCGCGCGCGCAACTTGGGGTAGGCCTCGAAAGGTGCCGCGCGAGTCGAGGTAGTCCGTCAACTCACCGATACTCAAGTCCGAGGCAAGTGCGTGGTCGATCGGCGCGAGCGCGAAACGAAACGGCTGCACCATTGCCAAGTCGACCAGGGTGCGCGCGATAGTTGTGACGCGCATCCCGTCGACCGTCTGCCATTCGTGGTCATCGAGACCGCGGCAATGGCGCTTCACTCCCGTCTCTGATCGTCCGCCGGATGCCCGTGCAGCCGCCACGTGGACGTCATCCGGCCACCTTCCGATCATGGGGAGCCCGTGCACAACCGCCGCCGACCAGTGCGAGAAGACCGCACTTGGGTGGGATTGTGCGAAAGCCACGACTCGCAACAGATGACGACGCGCTTCACTTGAGGCATCCCATTCCGCTCGGGCACAATACGCGCCGC
>JANNCX010000236.1:0-9463 GCA_031387145.1 Salinibacterium sp. | reverse complement strand
CCGAGCACGGCTTCGCGCGTCACTCCGTACTTCGCACACAAGAGCCCACCAGCGTTCGTCGCGATGTTCCCGCCCACCGTCGAAATCTCACGACTCGCGGGGTCGGGCGCGAACCACAATCGTCGATCGAGAAGCTGTGCGTTGAGGTCTGCGTTCAGGATGCCCGGCTCGACCACCGCGAGCCTGTCATCAACAGACACCTCGAGCAATCGGTTCATCGCGAGAGTGGACAACACAATCTCACCCTCGCTCGCGATTGCACCGCCAGCGAGCCCCGTGCCTGCGCCGCGCGTGACTACAGGCGTTCGCGTCTCGCTCGCGATCCGCATGACGGCTTGAACATCTTCGATGGAGCGGGCCGTGACGACCGCGAGTGGCGTGCCGGCAGAGACGTGGCCCGACTTGTCGGCGCGAGCGATAGCAAGATCCCCATGATCGACCGAGACAGCCTCTCCCAATGCTGCGCGCAAGAGGCCAACGACGTCGTTCATGCCCCCACTCTAGAGGTCGACCCGCGGTGTCCGATTCCCGCTAGTCAACGCGCCGATCAAGTGTGAGGCTTGTCGTTGTGACCCCAACCGACCAGTCGTTTGCCGAGCGATACCGCGCGCTGTCCTCGCGAGATTCGAGGTTCGACGGTCTCTTCATTGCGGGGGTTCACTCGACGGGAATCTATTGCCGGCCAAGTTGCTCGGCGATGACTCCGCTCGCTCGAAACGTGAGTTTCTACCGCACGGCCGCGGCGGCACACGAAGCGGGTCTGCGCGCGTGTAAGAGGTGCCAACCCGACGCCGTGCCGGGCTCGCCCGATTGGAATCTGCACGACGATCTCGCGTCCAGGGCGATGCGACTCATCACGGATGGAGTCGTCGAGCGCGATGGCGTGGTTGGGCTCGCGACTCGACTCGGCTACACGCCGCGCCACCTCACGCGCGTGCTCACGACAGAGCTCGGGGCCGGTCCGCTCTCGCTCGCTCGAGCGCACCGCGCGCAAGGGGCGCGGACACTTCTCGTTTCGACGGATCTGCCCGTCGCGGACGTTGCGTTCGCATCGGGCTTTTCGAGCATCCGCCAATTCAACGACACGATTCTCGCGGTGTACGAAACCACTCCGAGTGGCCTTCGCGCTCTAGCGCGGCGCGGTCGATCGTCGGTCGTCGCTCGCGACGGCGCGACGACCCTTACTTTGCGGCTACCCGCGCGGGAACCCTTCGATGGGCCTGGGCTCTTGAGATTCCTCGCGGACCACGCCGTGCCTGGGCTCGAATCGGGCGACGCAGAGCACTTCGAGCGATCCGTACGACTACCGAACGGGCTTGCACACCTTCGAGTCACCCTCGCGCCCGATTCTGGAGTCGTGTGTACCGCTCGACTCGATGAGCTAGCGGATGTCGCGACGCTTGTTTCGCGCGTCCGCCGCTTGTTCGACCTGGACGCCGACTCCGTCGCCATCGATGAGGCACTCGCTTCGGATGACGGGCTCGCGCCGCTCGTGGCAACGAGCCCGGGCATCCGGCTACCTGGATCCCTCGACGCAGACGAAACACTTTTTCGAACCCTCGTTGGCCAACAAATCTCGGTCGCCGCCGCGCGCACCGTGCTCGGCCGGATCACTACTGAACTTGGCGACAACGGGCTATTTCCGACCGCCACTCAACTCGCGCAACACGGGCGAGATGTGCTGCGCGGACCAGCGAGTCGCGTCGCCGCGATCGTGGGTGTCGCTGAGTCGATTGCGATCGGTGACGTGACGCTTGACCTCGGGATGCCCGCGGACGAGTTCACGGCGCAACTCACCGCACTACCAGGAATCGGCGAGTGGACCGCGGGGTATCTCGCGATGCGAGTGCTCGGCAATCCCGACGTTCTGTTGTCGACTGACCTCGTGCTGCTACAAAGCGCAGCGGCACGCGGAATAGCTCGCACTGCCAAAGAGCTCGCAGTACACGGTACGCGGTGGGCGCCGTGGCGCAGTTACGCGGGCATGCACTTGTGGAGGGCTAGACCGATCTAGGCACTCGCTTCTTTTTTGACAGCCGTCTTCGACGTCGACTTCTTCGAGGCTGCTTTGGCAGCAGTCGCCGCCTTACGATTTTTCTCGACCGATCGACGCAAGGCCTCCATCAGGTCGAGCACTTCGCCGCCGCCATCGGCTTGCGCAGCTGGCTCTCCAAAGGTTTCCGCGGTGTCGACCGTGTCACCCGTCGCGAGCTTCGCTTCGATGAGTTCTCGCAATTGGTCTTGATAGTCATCCGTGAACTTCTCGGGCGAGAAGTCTGACTCGAAACTTCGAATGAGCGCGTGCGACATCTCGAGCTCCTTCTCAGAGAGCGAGACTTTCTCGTCGAGAGCAGGGAACTTCGCTTCGCGTACTTCGTCGTCCCACAGCAAAGACTGGAGCATCAGTACGTCGCCTCGAACGCGAAGCGCTCCCAAGCGAGTCTTCTGGCGAAGCGCGAATTGAACGATTGCGGTGCGATCGGCTTCTTCTAGCGTGCGTCGCAAGAGCGCGTATGCCTTGACGGATCTCGAGTCGGGCTCGAGGTAGTAGCTCTTCTCAAACATGATGGGGTCGACTTGTTCGTTGGGAACGAACTCAACGACGTCGATCTCACGACTCTTCTCTGCGGGGAGGGACGCGATGTCGGCTTCCGTAAGCACGACCGTGCGGTCGCCGTCGTCGAAGGCCTTGGCGATGTTGGCGTATTCAACGACGTTGCCGCACACTTCACACTTGCGCTGATACCGAATTCGCCCACCGTCGGCATCGTGAACTTGGTGGAGAGACACGTCGTGGTCCTCCGTCGCGCTGTAGACCTTGACTGGCACGTTGACGAGCCCAAAGGTGATTGCGCCTTTCCAAATCGATCGCATAACCCACAAGTCAACACCCGATGGCCTAGCCATGCCACCCCGGCGGCAGCAAGATGGAGGGGTGAGCCCCGATGAACAATGCGTCTCGATCGAAGGCCACCGACTCAAGCTCACGAATCTCGACAAGGTGCTCTATCCGGAGTCGGGCACGACAAAGGGTGACGTCATCGACTACTACGCGCGAGTCGCACCAGCGCTCATCACGCACGCCGCGAATCGCCCCGCGACCCGCAAGCGGTGGGTGCACGGGGTCGGAACCACCGAGAACCCCGGCGAGATGTTCTTCCAGAAGAACCTCGACGAGCGCTCAACCCCGCAGTGGGTACGGCGGCGCGACATTCAGCACTCCGATCACGTCAATACGTATCCGCTCGTCAACGACCTCGCGACCCTCACATGGCTCGGCCAAATCGGCGCGCTCGAGATTCATGTGCCGCAATGGCAATTCGGCCGCACGGGAGTTCGCAAGAACCCAGACCGCCTCGTGCTCGACCTTGATCCAGGGCCCGGCGCGGGACTCGCAGAGTGTGCAGCGGTTGCGCAGTTCGCGCGCGCAATATTGCGCGACATGGGGCTAGACCCGATGCCCGTCACTAGCGGTAGCAAGGGCATCCACTTGTATGCAGCACTCGACGGGCGCCAATCAAGCGATGACGTCTCGCTCGTCGCGCACGAACTAGCGAGAGCGCTCGAGGCCGACCATCCAGACCTCATCGTGAGTGACATGAAGAAGGTGTTGCGCGACGGCAAAGTCTTCGTCGACTGGAGTCAAAACAGCGGCGCGAAAACGACGATCACGCCGTACTCGCTGCGCGGAAGGTCTCAACCAACCGTCGCGGCTCCGCGTTCGTGGCGGGAAATCGCTTCCGCCGACTTGCAGCAACTCGGTTACCGCGAAGTCATCAAACGCCTCGCGAAGAGGGGTGATTTGCTCGCCGACCTCACTGCCGGACACCGCGCGTCTCTCGAACCGACGCCCGAGCGCATGGCGGGCTTCATTCAAGCAGCGGATGACCGGCTCGCGACCTACCGCGGCATGCGCGACGGCTCCAAGACGCCCGAGCCCGTTCCCGATGAGGCGCCACCAACCTCGACGGGCAATAGTTTCGTGATCCAGGAACACAAGGCGCGAAAGCTCCACTACGACTTCCGACTCGAACACGATGGAGTGCTCGTGAGCTGGGCGATCCCGAAGGGCGTGCCGACCGACCTCGCGCACAACCACCTCGCGGTTCAAACCGAGGACCATCCGCTCGCGTACGGGCAATTCGAGGGAGTCATCCCAGCGGGCCAATATGGCGCAGGCGAAGTGACAATGTGGGACCGAGGAACGTACGACGTCGAAAAGTGGCGCGATGGCAAGGAAGTCATCGCGACTCTCCACGGTGAGAAACACGGCTCGCACCGCTATGCACTCATTCAAACGGGTGGTCGCGATGGCAATGACAACTCGTGGCTCATCCACCTCATGAAGAGCGTGGAGGACCAGCCCGTTCGCACTGCGCGCGCTGACTCTCGCCGCAAGGTCGTTGGTGGCACGCGGTCGGTGCGGTCGTCGACGCCGAGGGCACTCTCCCCCATGCTTGCGAGCGCCGGCACGGTGGGTGAACTTGGCGAGAGTTCGGATTGGGCGTTCGAGATGAAGTGGGACGGCATCCGCTGCATCGCCCACGTGACCGATGGCACCGCGCGACTCTCGAGCCGCAATGGAGTCGATATCACCGCGAGCTACCCGGAACTCGCGGGCTTGCCAGGAGCGATTCGTGGCGAAGCAGTGCTCGACGGCGAAATTGTCGCGCTCAATAAAGCGGGCCGGCCCGACTTCGGGCTCTTGCAATCACGCATGAATGTCATGAAGCCCACCGATGTTGCGAAAGTAGCGGCGCTCGCTCCCGTGCAGTTCGTGATCTTTGACATTCTCGAACTCGATGGCGAGAGCACTCAAGATCGGCCGTACGTCGAGCGACGCGAGATACTCGAGTCGATTGTGCGCCCGGATGCCACGATCCAAGTACCTCCCGTATTAGATGGCGACGTGGCATCCGCTGTAGCCACGAGCCGCACTCTCGGCCTCGAGGGAGTCATGGCCAAGCGTCGCGACGCGACCTATCTACCCGGGAAGCGCTCGAGGTCATGGCTCAAGCTCAAGCACACTCTCGCTCAAGAAGTCGTGATCGGTGGGTGGCGGCCGGGCTCAGGGGCACGAGCGCATCGCATCGGATCACTTCTCATGGGTATTCCCGAATCCGGGGGCCTGCGTTACGTGGGTCGCATCGGCTCGGGCTTTAGCGAGAAGCAGTTCGATGCGCTCGAGGCCAAGTTCCGTCGACTCGAGCGAGCTTCGAGCCCCTTCACCGAGCTACCTGCCGACGACGCATCCGACGCTCACTTCATTACGCCGAATCTCGTGGGGGAAGTGCTCTTCGCCGAGTGGACCCCCACGGGAAAACTTCGCCACCCGCGCTGGCGCGCATGGCGGCCAGACAAGAGTCCGGGCGACGTTCGTCCCGAATCGTAGGGAGCCGCGGCCAGGGTGCACTGGTCACTACCAGTTGCCGCACGTAGGGTTAAGAATATGAACCCCAGACTCTTCATGCTCGGAATAGGAATCGCCCTCGGATACGTTCTCGGCACGCGCGACGGCCGAGAGCGCTACGACGCCATGAAAGCCAAGGTCGTGGGCGTGTGGGAAGACCCGCGCGTCACCAAGGCACGCAACGACGTCGAGGCGTACGCGCGCCAGCAAGCGCCGATCATCCGCGAGCGCGCTGAAGCCATGGCCAAGGCGGCGCCCGGAGTCGTCGCCGATGTCGCGAAAGACGTGAGCGAAAAGGTTGCGTCGACCGCGAAGGACGTTGCCGGAAAAGCAACCGCTACCGCGAAAGACGTCGCGTCGAAAGTGACGGACGTTGCAAGCGACGTTCGCGATCAGGCGGTCCGAGTCGCAGCCGATCTGCGCGAACGTGGCGAAGCGGTTGTCGGCAACGCAGCCGCAACCGCCGGCGAGGCGCGCGAGAAGATTATGGACGTTCTCGACGACGAAGACGACCCCAAGCCAGCAGATCGGTAGTGGATGCGCCCCGCGCCAACTACGCGGGAGGCAGGATGAGCGGCCCCGTGAGCGGGACCATTCCGCTCAACCGTTCAGGCGACAGCACATGGCTCACGTCGGCTGCCGTCATGAGTCCTGCTTCGACAACGAGATCCTTGATCGAGGCGTTCGTCGTGAGCGCCGTGTGCGCGAGGGTCGCGGCAGCCGCATAACCGATGTAAGGCGTAAGAGCCGTCACGACTCCGACGCTCGACTCGACTTGCATCGCGAGTCGCTCGATGTTCGCCGTGATCCCGTCGATGCAATTGACGCGGAGCGTGTAACACGCGTTCGTCATCCACGCGAGCGACTGAAGGATTGAGTGCGCAATGACGGGTTCAAACGCGTTGAGCTGGAGCTGCCCGGCTTCCGCGGCTGCCGTGACCGTAGCATCCGCACCGATGACGCTGAATGCGACCTGATTGACGACCTCGGGAATGACCGGGTTGACCTTGCCGGGCATGATCGACGAGCCTGCCTGGCGAGCGGGGAGGAAGATCTCGCCGAGGCCCGCTTGCGGACCGCTAGAGAGCAGGCGCAAGTCGTTGCAGATCTTCGAAAGTTTCACTGCCGCGCGCTTGAGAGTTCCGCTCAGAGTCATGAAAATGCCCGCATCACTCGTAGCTTCGATGAGGTCGAATGCTGTCTGCATGTTTAGCTCGGTGACCTCGGAGAGGTGCTTGCGCACGGCTTCCGCGTAGCGGGGATCTGCCGTTATTCCCGTGCCGATTGCGGTCGCTCCCATGTTGATTTCGTTCATCCACGGAATGACTTCGCTCAAGCGGTCGAAGTCTTCTTCAAGCGTGTGAGCGAATCCGCTGAACTCTTGGCCAAGCGTCATCGGCACGGCGTCTTGCATTTGGGTGCGGCCGATCTTGAGGATGCTGTTGAACTCTCGACCCTTCGCCGCGAAGGATGCAGTGAGCAGCTTGTGCTCGGCGAGGAGCCGCTTGAGGCCGATGACCATCGCGAGCTTGATCGCGGTCGGGTACACGTCGTTCGTCGATTGGCTTCGATTCACGTCATCGATCGGGCTGAGCTTCGCGTAGTCACCTTTTGCGAAGCCCATAAGCTCGAGCCCTCGGTTCGCGATGACTTCGTTCGCGTTCATGTTCGTCGACGTACCCGCGCCACCCTGGATGACACCGACGCAGAATTCGTGGTGCAGACCACCCTCGATGATTTCGTCGCACACTTGGTTGATGATGCGCGCTTTGTCGGGCTCGATGACCCCGATTTCAAGATTTGCGCGAGCCGCTGCTTGCTTGACGAGCGCGAGAGCCACGATGAGATCTGGATAGTTGTAGATCGCCCTGCGTGTGATGGGGAAGTTCTTTAGCGCGCGAGCGGTGTGGATTCCCCAATATGCGTCGATGGGTATCGACATCGATCCGAGCGAATCGGATTCCTCACGAGTAGCGGTCGTGTGTGGCGCTTGTGGCTTGCGGGCCATCGTCGATCTCCTTTGACTGGCGACCTTCAACTTTACGGCCAGATTCCCAGCCATTGCTTGTTATCGTCATCGGATGCCCAGTATTTTCCGCACATCTTTCAGTCTTGCGCTCGGAGCCGGCGTTGTATGTGCGCTAGCGGCGTGCACGCCGTCGTCGAACCCCGTGATCGATCAACCCGTGCCCGCAGTTACGAACCCCTCCGCAACGGGCGGGGCGACCTCGTCGCTTCCCTCGTGCGAATCAATCGCGGCTGAACTCGGCAGCCTCGATGATGCGCTCACCTACAACCTCGAGGTGTCGACGTCACAGACCGCTGAAGAAGCGTATGACCAGCGCGTGTGTGTGTTCACTAGTGAGGACTCCTCGACGCAACTCGGCGTGACGATCGCGACGATCGCGTTCCAACAAGCCGAACTCGACGGATACGCAACTCTGCCCAACTCGATATCGGATGATCGTTTGAGTGCGAGTGGAGCGGTGCTTCAGACGTTCCTCGTTGAAGAAGGAATCGACGATCACCTCGATTCACCGCTCTATCTCTTTGACACGGAGTACTCGATCACGGTTCAAGGCGAGTCGGCGTCGGGGTCGACCCTCGCGACACTTCCCGCCCTTACCGTGGGCGCCGCAGCGGATGCAGCGTTCGCGGTACGCGCGTTGATCGGCTGATCAGGCGCGAGCGAGGTTAGCGGCCACCGCCGCCTCCGCCGCCTCCACCTCCGCCAGAGAATCCGCCTCCGCTCGACCCGCTCGAGAAGCTCGAACTACCGCTCGACGACCACGAACTGCCGCCACTCGACGACGTCACTATGGGTCGCACCGAGGAGGTGGAAGCGACCGAGAAGCTTCGCAGAACGCTCGAATCGAAATCGCCAGAGAACCAGGTCGGTGATTGGCCCGCGTATTCTGCGCGTAGCTTCTGTGCCCACTGCTCTTCCACTCCCCACAAGACGGCGTACGGCAATAGTCGTTCGTTGAGTTTGACGATTTGCTCGTGGTCGGTAACCGAGACTCGAAGGGCTCCCTCGGGCGATTGAAGTACCCGCAACCGATCCTCCTCGGCAATCGTCAAGTACTCGCGAAGTCCCAGCAGATACTCCTTTGCCTCTGCTCCTTTTCGAGTGAGCCGGTATGGACGCACGATAATGAAGGGCACGGCGATCGCGAGGCCAACCGTCAAGAACACGGGCAACAACACGTTGCCTTCGAGAACGTCGAAATACGCGGCCCACGCCCAAACCGGAACGAAAGCAACGACGAGGCCGAAAGCGATTCGACGGAAGATCTTCGGAACAGCACTTGTGGGTTGCGCTCGAAAACCTTGCGAGATCGCCCATGCGGCAGCCGAACTCGGTAGCGCGTAGAGCGCGGCCCCAATACTCGCCGAGAGTGATCCGGGGTTGACACGCTCCCCCGGCTTGAGTTCGCCGCCGAAGAGAATCACGAGAATGGCGTGCTCCTGAGGACTCGCCCCGTGGTCGGTTACGAACTCGATCGAGAACCGCTTCGACTCGCGGCCCGAGCTGCCCTCGGCCTTCGAGTCAATGACACTGACCATGCCTCGTACAGCGAAATCGACGAGTTGCGCGGGTAGCGCGGGAGACGGCCGCGAAATGATGTTGGCGTCGAGCATGATCGACGAACCTTCGGGCGGCTCAAACTGCGCGATAATCGTGCCCCGGCCACGAGCATCCCTCCAGAAGAAGTTTCGAATCACGAACGAGATCGCGACGAGCAGCCCAGCAAGCCCCGCAATGACTTTCGGGACGAGCTGCACGATCCAGCTGTCGCGAGGCAGGGCCGGTTGAACGACCGTGCCGCCGTCGAATCCGATCGAGACCGTGAGCGTGTTGTACGGACCCACGGGCGCGACCGTGACATCGAACTGGGTACCCGAGTCGTTGCGCGAAAGCTCGCAATCTCCCGTTTCGCCGTAGTACCCGAGGTAGCACGCCGATTGGCCCGTGAGGGATTTGGCGAGCTGATCTGACAGCGTCACGTGCGCACTCGCTTCATCGAATGACTGTGCCCACCCGTTGCCGTT